>CADAPI010000090.1 GCA_902789705.1 uncultured Ruminococcus sp. | reverse complement strand
GAAGGATCGATACCATATTTCTCAGCGATTGTGCGCATCATGGCAAGCAATCTTTCAATTTTCTTAAACTTGCTTTTAGGGAATGCAAAATTACGCATTGACAGTGCAGGAAAGTGGTTTTCAGCGTTGTATTTTCCGCTGAGCGCACCCTGTTCGAGAACCATATAAGCATAATACCGCATTCCGTTTGCATTGCAGTAATCGATGATCGGCTGCTGGTCGTTTCTCAGAAGACTGAAGTGATTCTGTACCGCACCCGGTTTAAGGCCGTACTCAGAAAGTGCTTTCTCAGCCTCTTTTATGTGTTCCATTGAAACGTTGGAAATGCCAATACTTTTTATCCTGCCTTCCTTCATAAGCGGAACGGCTTCCTTCAGGTTTGCGGTGATATTATTCGGAGTGTGAAGCCAGAAAAGATCAGCATTTTCACGCTGCAGACGCTTCATACTCTCATTAAACGACTTTGTAAGTTCACCGTTCGAATATTTTTTCGGCGGGAAGAATTTAGTTGATATGAAAATATCACTTCGTCCCTTTATAAGAGAACCAAGCAGGGCTTCGCAGGTACCCATTCCGTATACAGCGGCAGTATCCCAGTTTAACAGCCCGAGTTCCACTGCTTTGCTGAAAGACTGCCTTAAAACAGATACATCCGGCGAATTTCCGAAAACAGCCCTTGCTCCGCTGACACCGGAACCCCATGCCCAGGTGCCTATCATTACTTCTTTATTCATAATCAGAATACCTCCCCGGTATGAATAATCCTCATGATTATCGATTATACTTGGATTTATTATACATCAAGGTGAGTAAAAAGTCAATCTGTCCGCGGAATAGGAAAAACCGCTCACTCACGAAGCTTTCGCATAAGTTCCACTGATGTGTCCGCGTTAAGCTTGGATTTGAGAGATGCGATTACTTTTTTGACATAGCTGTAGGAGTAGTAAAGCTTTTCAGAGATCTCTTTTCCGGTATATCCCTGATAAAGTTCCTCGGCGACCTTCTTTTCGTTTTCAGTAAGCAGGGCTGTTATTCTTGGCGGGACGTGCTCCTGCTTTACTGACGTTTTGGAAAGCTGTACAGATATTCTGGCAAGCAGCACTTCACGGACGAACGGCTTGCGGATATAGTCCGATCCGCCAAGTTTAAGGCCTCGTATCTCATCATCTGCATCTGTCATCCCTGTGAGAAAGATCACAGGGATCTTTTTATGTTCCGGATTTTTCTGAAGATGCTCCATCATTGAAAATCCGTCTGTTTCCGGCATCATTACATCAAGCAGGATAAGATCAGGCAGATATCCGCGGTTAAGGGAATCGAGAGCCTGCTTTGCGCTTGTCATAACACTGACATCATACTGTCCGCCGAGCATAAGTGCGAGCTGTTTGAGCATTTCCATATCATCATCGATGGCCATAATTTTAGGTACATTCATTTTTCTTATCTCCTTTTTCAAGTAATTCAAGTGCTTTTTCAAACTCAAATTTTTCTATAAGCTGCAGTATTTCTGCGTATACCGGTTCATTGTCATCCCGTTTCTGAAGTGTTTCCACTGCTTTCCGGGCATTGAGCCAGAGATTGTTTTCAAGTGCATGAACAGCCTGAGCTGTAAGTTCATCCATGTTTTCAGTCTCCGTTTTATCTCCGTCTGACGGAAGCAGTTCAGAAAGACGTTCCGCATTATCTCTGGTACGGTTCCACTGAAGCACAAGGAGAGGGAAGGCTGATCTTACATATGCTTCATCATTCTGTATCAGCTTTTTCTCCATTACCTCTGCCATCTGAGCAAGAAGATCGCCGCCGATCCCGCGGGCCTGAGCTTTCAGCGAGTGAATAACGATGCGAAGGCCGTTCCAGTCTTCATTTGCAAGCAGCTCTGATGCTTTCCTGCAGTTCTTTTCGAAATGGCTGCAGAACAGGACAAGTATCTTCTGATATATGTTTTTGCTGTTGTCCACACGGCGAAGTCCGTATGCAATATCGAGTTCACAGTTTTCGGTATTTTCCGTCAGGAAAGCGATCTCTTCGGCAGAAACCTGGTTCTGATTTCTGCTTTCGTATGCAATTTTTTCTTTCGGTATGTACTTAAGAAGCACCTGTTCAAATTTTGACCAGTCTACCGGTTTGGTCACATATTCCGCGAAGCCTGCCTCAGCCATTTTTGCTCCTGTTCCGGCTATAGCATCAGCAGTAAGGGCTATAAACGCACTTTCAATGCCTTTCTGTTTCATATGTGAAAGAGTTTCAATACCGTCCATTTCCGGCATCATATAATCCAGAATAATAATGTCGTAGTGGTTGATCATTGCAAGTCTTATAGCTTCCGTTCCGCTTTCGGCAGTATCGATCTGAAGCATTGTTCTTCCGAGAAGTGTTTTTAAAAGCTGCAGATTTTCCGGATTGTCATCGGCCATAAGAACACGGCATTCCGGGGCAATGTAGTGTATTTCTGTACGTTCTTTTTTTTCGGCAGTCTGTTCCGATATTTCCTGCCGGAGCGTAACTGTAAAGGTGGTTCCGACGTTGACCATACTTTCAGCGCTTATTTCTCCGCCCATTCGTTCGGTCAGTTCTTTTACTATCGCAAGCCCGATACCAGTTCCTTCCACAGACCGGCATTTTTCGGATCTGTAAAAGATCTCATAAATGTCCGTCAGTTCATCCTTCGGTATACCGATACCGGTATCTTCAACTTTAACTGTTATCTTACTGTTTTTGATGTCACTGTTTTCTGCACGTACATAAAGAGCGACACGGCCTTTTTCCGTGTATTTCACAGCATTTGTAACAAGATTGCTTATGATCTCGATAAAATGTGTTTTGTCACCGATAAGTGTAAGACTGTCCTCATATTCACGCTTTACAGTGAAAGACAGCTGTTTTTCAGAAGCAAGTTCCTCGCCGAGCACTTCCAGTTCGGTCACTGCCTCTTCCAGCCGGTAAACACAGCTTTCGATCTCGGTTTTACCCGTCTGTATCTTGGTGATATCGATAACGTCGCGTATCATTACAAGAAGCTTTTTGCCGAAAAGACGTATTTTCTGATTGTATTTTAAGATCTGGTCTTCGGTCGATGTACGATTGATCATCTCGCTCATGCCGAGAATTATATTTATCGGAGTACGTATCTCATGGCTCATGTTTGCAAGGAAAATATCTTTCGCCTGACTCTGAAACCGTACTTCTTCAAGAGCCGCCTCGGTCTTTTTCTGTTCCTTGTGATACAGTTTTGTCTGGACATATACGGTGGCAGCCAGTGCCGAGGAACATACGATAGTACACGAGATTATATCCATTGCAACAGCCCTGTCATTCGGAAAAGGAATCACAGTCGAAGGGAAGTTTACAGCGGTCAGACAGCACAAGACATACTCGATGACCTCAAGTGCTGATATGATCAGTCCGGACTTGTTTTCCAGCATGAAGACCGTATAGGTGACCGCAAATACAAAATAGATCGGCATTCCGCTTTTAAGTCCGCCGGCTGTAAAGAACATTACGGGGAACATGATCATAAATATCGTGATTATTGTAAGCAGATAGCAGATACGGTATTTTCCTGTCCGCTTTGAATAATGAAGCAGTATAAATGATATAGCTATACATAACAGCAGAGCAGCCAGATTCGAGATAGCTACACCGTTGCATACGGAAACTATAAATGCGATAAAGCTGACAGATCCGCCGACCGTCGCCATTATATTGAAAATCGAAACACGTATATCGTTCGGATCTATCAGAAAATTCTGAACAGCACGAAAAGCTCGTTTCATCATTAAAATCACCCTGATAATTATTAAATCAAACGCAGTTTTCTGCGTTTAAAGGCATTAAGGAAACGCTGATTTATTCATAAATCAGCGCGGGGTCCGGGGCGAAGCCCCGCAAATCCCACCCTCCGGAAATCCGGCGAAGCCGGATTTCCGGTTTAATCAGTGTATCCTTAAATCTACGTTCAATATTATAACAAAATAAATATAGTCAGTCAATCGGTTATGACAATTATGACAAAACTGTGTCCTTTGAGGACACTTACAAAAGTATGACACAGTGTGATACAATAAATTTGCCGATTACAAATTTGTAATTTCAAAACACAGGAAGCTATAGCTATGGCATAATAAAGACACAGCAAAAACGTGTTTGCTGATATTTTAAATTGTAAGGAGTAAAATCTGATGAGAAAGAAATTAGCAAAAGCAGTTACCTCAATCGCCGTTATTGCGGCAGCGGCAGCTCAGCTGTCAGCACTTACTGTATCGGCAGCAGAAACGCAGTACGAGGCAGGAAAATATGCAAGGATCTACATTGATACTGAGCTCGGAAACGGAAACCAGATCGAAAAAGCTGACGGATATCAGAAGTCAGCTATCACGGTAGTTTCTCCTGCAGCTGAAGGTAAAAGTTACACCGAAAAAGGTAAAATGAAAGTAAGGGGAAATTCCACAGGACGTGCTGAGAAAAAGCCGTTCAACATCAAGTTTGACAAGAAACAGGATGTTCTCGGAATGGGTAAATCAAAGAAATGGTGCCTTCTTGCAAACTGTTTTGACCCGTCTCTTATGAGAAACTATACCGCATTTGAGTTAGCCCGCACCCTCGGACTTCAGTACACACCTGACTGCAGATTTGCAGAACTCTGGGTGGACGGTGTTTACAAGGGAAGCTATCTCGTGACTGATCCGATAGAAAGCGGATCAACAAGCATCGATATTGATACTGATGCGGAAGATTTCATGATCGAGTTCGAAGCATACCGTGACGAAGAACTTGTAACGTATGTAACGGCAGACGACGGTAATCTTAGATTTGCTATTAGTGAACCGGAAATGCCTGATCCGGATGACTACAAGGAAGAGGAGATGGAGCAGTATTACGCTGATCAAGAAGCGTATGAACTCAGAGCTGCTGATATCTCTGCAATAGTAAATAACGTAACAGATACCATTAAGAATGGAACTTACGAGGAAATGTGTGAAGTTATCGATATGGAATCATTCGTTGATTTCTATCTGCTTAACGAGATAATGAAAACATGCGATTTCGGATGGAGCTCAGTAAATTTCTACTATACTGCATCTGACGGAAAGCTTCACGCAGGTCCGGCATGGGACTTCGACCTTTCTTCCGGTAATACAAATCCGGATTATCCTTCACTCGTTACGGATGAAAGCGAGATCGCATATACTCAGTACTTTACTGATTTCGCCTCAAATTCTTCGTCTGACGGACTCTATGCTGCAAACTATAACTTCTATCAGTATCTTACTTCAAATGAAGACTTCATGAATGAAGTTAAACAGGAATTTCTTGAAAAGCAGGATGAAATAGATGCTCTTATTTCAGAAGGCGGTAAGATCGACCAGATCTGCGATGAATACAGAGATATGTTTGAAAACAACTACACACCTGTCGATGACGGCGGTGCAGGCTGGATAGCATCGAAGTCATACGCTCAGACAATGAGAATACCGGATGATACATTTGCAGAAAACTATGCGTTCTTTAAAAACTGGATGGCTGAGAGAAATGATTGGTTATACGAAACATGGATCGGTCATGAATTTGATGAAAACGGCATATGTAAGCACTGCGGTATCAGCAGCGACGACTGCTCGGTTGCAGGCCACACATATGACGGCGACGGCTGTACCGTATGCGGAGCAGAACGACCTGATGCAAACAAGATGCTCTTTACACACGGAATGATATTCGGAAAGAATTATGACCTGAACGGTTTTGACTACAGACATATAAACGGCGTGAAGATAAAGTTTAAGAATGAGCTGGCCGATGATTTTTACGGTGCAGTTGTTCTTGGAAACTATACAGTATCAGAAAACATAAGCCGCTCGTCATGCGACGGAAATACATTTGAATTCAGTTTTGATGAAACTGCTTTATGGAGAGCACCTGATACCATAACGGTTTACAAATGGTCAGGTGAAGATCCTGTTATTGAAGAAATTGAATTTACTTATGCAGAAGAACCTGAATTCGTTGTTCCGGAAGGATCAGTTGTCCTAGCTTCTTCAGACACATACGATATTTCAGAATACGCCCTCGGATATGTAACTTCTGTTACCATAGTTCTTAAGGAAGAAATATACAACGGCGGCGGACAGATAGTCTTTGACAACTGGTCATCGTCTTCATTCAACATCACAAGAGCTTCCGGCAGAACGATAACAGTTGATGTATCAAACACATCCGACAGCTTCAGCATAAACCTCTGGGGCGACGAGTCCGGGATCGAAAGCGTAATAGTTAATCATACACCAGCGATCGATTAAATACTGCTTAATCTGATTAATAAAAATGTTGCTGCTTCGCAGCAATTATAACATTGCGCCGCAGGCGTACATTAAAGCTGCATGATTGTAATGGTCATGCAGCTTTTCATGTTACGTGGAGAATCTGCACACCATACTCTGTCAAAAATGGGATGGCTACGTCGTACTACTAAAAAACTACACCTGACAAGGTTCCGTTTGCTGCAAAAAGAAATTGACCTGCTATACAAATTTTATTGAAAACAAAGTATGAATATGGTATAATAATTATTAAGTATTATTATTGTATCTGACATAAATATTTGTCGTTTATAATAGTGAACATCATTTTTCGAAAAGGAGAACAAAAAATGAAAAAACATTATGGAGTAATAATTCTTTCAGCAGTACTTGCAGGAGCCGTATTTACCGGATGCGGACCAAAAGAAAATGTGGACTCACCAGTTGCAAACAATCCGGTTACAGAAGCCGCAGCAGAGGTAACTGAAGCAGAGATAATTACTGAAGAGGAAACTGAAGCAGAAACCGAAGCCGTACCGGAAGAAACAGAACCGGCAGTTACTGAAGCTGCTTCAAAACGTGAAGCAAATCTTGCAGCTCTTGAAAAAGCGCAGGATATTGAATTTGGTAAATCTAAATCTGAGGATCACATAAAAACATTTGGAGAAATGTTCGAAACAGGTTGTGCCAACGCGTCTGACACAGTAGATGGTCTTGCTATGGCAATATATCATTTAGATACTGCTGCCGGAACACGCTATTATGATTATGCCTATACAACAGATTCAGGAAACAGCTGGACGACATCACCAAATAACTCAGAGCTTGTAAGAATAGTAAACGGTACCTGTCATTTTATTCCGACTGATAATGGTGATATAGCAGTATTTATATACGACGGACCGATCATTGAACCACATCTTTATCTCATAAGACAAAGTGCAGATGCTCCAAAGCCAGTGATAAGCCGTAATTTTATGACATTTAATGAGTTTGCTCCTGGAGACGGATGGGGAGACCCGGATGTTGGATTCTATAATGATGAATTTAAACTTTCCTACGCAGGCGGCACAGAGCTTCACATTGAATACTTACGAAAAGATACAGGCGAGATGCTCACCAGCTTTGATACAGACTTTGGTGATTTTGATTTTACTTTTGAGTAATATATCACATTTGATTTGCTCCGTGAGATAACAAAAAACTTTTCAAATCCTCTTGACTCTGACGTAACGTCATAGTATATACTAATGATCACAGGAGGTACAATGCTATGAAATATCAGATAAAGGAATTTGCAAAGCTTACAGATGTAAGTGTGCGCACACTTCATTACTATGATGAAACAGGATTACTGAAACCGGCTTTTGTTGACGAACAGAACGGTTACAGATTTTACGACGAAAACAGTCTTGCAAGAATGCAGGATATCCTGTTTTACCGTGAGCTTGATTTTCCTCTGAAGGATATTTTAAAGATCCTGTCATCTCCTGACTATGACAGAAAAAAAGCTCTCGAGGCACAGAAAGAACTTATGATCCTAAAAAAGAACAGGATCGAAAAGCTTATTTCAGCTCTCGACGATGCCGTGAAAGGAGTTAAAATCAATATGAAGGTATTTGATAACAGTGAATTTGAGGAAAAGCGTGAGGAATACGCCCGCGAAGCAAAAGAGAAGTGGGGAAATACCGAAGCTTACAGTGAATTCGAAAAGAAGACCGGATCATTTTCGACGGATGATATCAGATCTCTGGAAGCCGGTATAGATGAAGTTATGGCTGAATTTGCAGAATGCATGAAAAACGGATCCGCACCGGACAGTGCTGAAGCAAAGGATCTTGTAAGAAAGCTTCAGAATTATATCACTGAAACAAGTTATACCTGTACAGACGAGATCCTCGCAGGACTTGGTCAAATGTATACCGCTGATGAACGTTTCAGAAAGAATATTGACAGGCACGGTGAAGGAACAGCGCAGTTTATTTCTGATGCGATAGATAAATACTGCAGCTCTGTAAAATAATCCTTTTTGAACTTAGTGAACTGTGGGTAAATCTATATGAAAACACCGCACCAAAATCACATCATGATGGTTTGGTGCGGTGCTTTTTAATAATGGAACGACTACGTCGTGCTACTAAAAAACTGCACCTTTGTCAGGTGAAGTTTGCCTGAAACAGTAAGGCATAAATAACAAAATCAATCATAATAGCGATTGACCTGTTATACAAATTGTGGTATAATGTTTATATTAATACCATGACGGAAAATATGAGTATGCCGATTATATGAAAGTGAGTAATTAATGATGATAGATAATAAGAAAGAAAAGGAACGTGCAGAACTTCATGCTGTTCTTAATGCGGAGATAGTGAAACGTTAAGATGAGCTGAGGGCAGAGATTGATCGTTTTATTTCGAAGATTGAGGGATTAACATGATAAAAATATTGTTTTTGATCGCAATTGCCGGACATTTGCTCTGCGGATATTGCGACTGTCTTTTGACTTATATACCAGGCGGTAAGAAATTTGGAGCAAAACAGTTGAAAGATAATGCTCTGATGGCAGATACGTTTGAAAAGATGACGCTTAAAAATCCAGTGCTTTCAATGCTTCTCGGATGTCTGGCCTTATTTATGTGTTCGGCAGGATATTATGGAATATATCTCTGGATGAAAGAATTTTCCGAAGTGTGTGCAGCAATCATACTGATCTCATCTGCACTGTTTCTGATTGCTGGTACAGCACATCATGTTCTATGCGGTGTTGCAGAGTGGATGTATATATCTATGGGAAGAACTGAAGAAGCACTTAGAGCGGTTATAAAACTATTTAAAGATACTTCGGCCACAATGATAGTCTGCTATCTTGGATGGGGTGTGTTTGGGATTGTTTTGTTTGTTTCGATTTTAACAGGTAAGACTGATCTTCCAGCGTGGGCTTGCGTATTTAATATTCTGCCCCTTTATGCAGTGACTTTTCCTTTTCATATTGGTGGTACCGGAAACTGGTGCGGAGCAGTAATGTTTGCAGGACTTTTGATGCTTATTTGAAAAGATAAATCGGGATTTTGATCTAAAAACGGCAGCAATGATCATAGCACTGATCGTTCTGGTTGTAGTTGTAGTTCTGTATTTTTCTTTGAAAACGTGAAATTAATGAGTATTTCCCTTCGGGAAATAAAATAGAAATTTTCCAGTCCGAGACTGGAAAATCACATAAATTGCGATTGAAGGATAGGGTTGAGTGTGGGGAAAGGTTGTCGAAAAAAGTATAAAGAACAGGAGTCAGAAAAATGCTTAGGCTTAGACCATTCAGAAAGAATGATGCAAAAACAATTATTACATGGACAAACAA
>CADAPI010000089.1 GCA_902789705.1 uncultured Ruminococcus sp. | reverse complement strand
ATGACATTTGCCGAAGCAGAAAAGCTTGAAGCATCTATTAAGGCTGCAGGCGGCGAAGTTAAGTCAAGAATTGCTGTTCTCGACATCTGATTTTAAACAATATTTATATATAACATATAATAAAAGCGCTTAAACCCTTAAGCGTTTTTATTTTTATGTAATTGATTTTCGGGCTTATAATTGGTATAATTATAATTGTATTTTTGCGTTTATGCGTATATAAACAGACACTGATCTGTCTGATGATCAGCGTTTCTGTATTTCTTTTCCTGTAAGGAGAGTACTATGGATTTGGAGAACATTTTATCAGAGCTCTGCAGCGCTGACGGCGTTTCCGGAAGTGAACGTCCGGTGCTTGAAAAGATCTCTGGGATCATGAAAAAATGTACCGGCAGGGAGGGGACTTTTTCGGGGAACAATTTTCTTGTCGGAATAGGTGAACGTTCCGAAGGAAAAAAACATATTCTTATTGATGCTCATGCAGATGAGATAGGTTTTGTCTGCTCATACATCGACTCAGAAGGATTTATCGTTCCTTCAAACGCCGGCGGAATGGATTACCGTATCCTTCCGGCTCAGCGTGTTACCGTTCACGGAACGAAAGATCTTCCGGGTGTGGTATCAACATTGCCTCCGCATCTTTCATCAGGTGACGGCGGGCTTACAAAGATCGACCAGGTGCGTATAGACACCGGTTACAGCGAGGAAGAACTTAAGAAGATAGTTTTTCCGGGAGATCCTATATCATTTGTGGCACCTTTTGCAAAGCTTTCAGGAAACTGCGTTACAGGCAAGGCACTCGATAACCGTGCCGGAGTGGCAGCTCTTATCCGATTTGCCGAGATTATCGGAAATGAAGAACTGGGATGCAGTATTACACTGCTCTTTTCCGGTTCAGAGGAGATAGGTGAACGCGGCGCAAAGACAGCATGTTATCTGGATGATCCTGATATCGCAATCGCTGTTGACACAAGCTTTGCAACTTCTCCTGACGACGGTCCTAAGGAATGCGGCGAAATGGGTAAAGGCCCGATGATAGGCATTTCACCGTCGCTTTCTCGTGAACTCAGCAGAGAACTTATGAAGACTGCGGAAGAGAATAAGATCCCTTGTCAGTCTGAACCAATGGCAGGACTTACAGGAACAAATGCCGATCAGTTTTCAGTATCACGTGCCGGAGTGGTGACATGTATAGTCTCTGTTCCGATAAGGCACATGCATTCTCCTGCGGAAACGACAGATCTCATTGACATTGAGAATACTGCAAAACTTCTTGCACAGTATGTAAGGAGGTTCTCACGAAATGCTTAACGAAATAAAAGCTCTGTGCGCTCTTAACGGTATCTCCGGAAACGAAGACAGAGTACGTGAATATATTTTAAATCGAATAAAAGGAAAGTGCGAATATCATACCGATGCTCTCGGAAACATTATAGCTTTCTGCAAAGGCCGCAGAGACGGTGGAAAGAAGCTTATGGTAGCCGCACATATGGATGAGGTCGGTCTTCTCATTACTTATATAAACGAGGACGGTACACTTGCATTTGACGCTGTGGGCGGAATCAACACCGACGTCATCGCCGGACGACAGGTTTTCATCTATGAGCGTAACGTAACAGGTGTTGTCAGTTCAAAGGCTGTTCATCATTTAAGCGACAAGGAACGAAAAGAAGCTCTGGATATTTCCTCGCTTTACATAGACATCGGTGCGAAAAGCAGGGAAGAAGCAGAAAAACTTGTATTCGTCGGTGACTGCGTTGCCTTTAAGAGCGAATATATGGCACTTGGCGGCGGCAGGATCTGCAGCAAGGCCCTTGACGACCGTGCCGGATGTGCGATAATGCTTTCTCTTATTGATGAAGGTGTCGAATACGATACTTACTTTGTTTTTTCAGTAGAGGAGGAAATAGGTCTCCGCGGGGCGCAGACAGCAGCGTTTGCGGTGGAACCTGAATTTGCGATAGTAATTGAGACCACTACTGCTGCAGACATTTCAGGCTCTTCAGGAGCAAAAAGAGTCTGCGAACTCGGAAAGGGCGCAGTTATATCCTACCGTGACAGAAGAACTGTTTACGATAAGGAACTTTACGATCTTGCCTTTTCACTGGGAAAACAGCACGGATGCCGGAGCGATCCATATTTCAAAAAGCGGTGTGCGAACCATTGCAGTTTCGGCACCATGCAGATATCTCCATTCACCATCCTGTACAGCACAGTATTCTGATATCGAGATGAGCAAAGCTTTAGTCCGACTGCTTATAACAGGGATAAACGAATTATGATAAAATACATTACAGAAAAAGATCTTGATTCCGTAAAGGAACTTCACGAAGACTACTACGGAAGAAAGATTCTCTCATACTATTATTCATACGGAACAGGCTATGACTTCTGCCGCTTCTACGAAGCTGGTGAGGACGGTACGAAAGCGTACATAGTTCATTTCAACTCCATCATGATAATCTGGTCAGACGGTCCGCTTGAATCAGAGGAGCTTATAACCTTTATACGCATGCACAGTCCTTTCCGTGTGGAAGCGCCGTGGATGGTACTTAAGGAGCTCTGCGAAATACCGGGCTACAAAATGCTCAAGCGAACAAAGTTTGAGTTTACCGACCACCGTCCGGATGATTTTGACGAAACACAGGTAATAACCGATCCGTCCCTTGACGAGATCTACGAGATCCTTCACGAAGGATTCCCGACTCTCATTAGTCACGGTCTCTGGATAACAGAGCACTCGCACAAGATCAGACGCGGTCTTTCAAAGATCTATCTGTACAGACACTGTACCACAGCCACAGTTATCTACGACGTTGATGACCACGTGCTCATCGGACAGGTAGCCACAAGGGCGGAGGCCCGCGGACGCGGATATGCCCGTGAGCTTCTTTACTGGATAGGCCACACACTGGCGTCTGAAGGTAAAAAGGTAAGTCTTTTCGCTCTCGATTACCGCGAGAGTTTCTATAAAGAGATAGGATTTAAAGCAGTCAGCACTGAAAATGTTATTCAGGTCGACTCAAACGGAGGTCCAGATGATCAATAATAATTTTTTTAGTTTTGATGAAAAGCTTCTCGAGATAGCCAGGGAAGCTGAAAACTCATGCTCGCTGAGCCTTGCAGGCTGTGACAGCATAGCTGAGTACAACGGTTCAAAGGTGCTTGCAGCGTTCATTAAGAACAGGGTGAGCGAGCAGTGCATGCACGGAAGCACAGGATACGGTTACGGAGACATCGGACGTGATACTCTCGACAGAGTATATGCCGATGTTTTCGGCTGTGAGGATGCCCTTGTAAGGCACAACTTCGTGTCCGGAACACATGCACTTTCAGTTGCGCTTTTCGGTATTCTCAGGCCGGGGGACAGAATGGTCTCAGTTACCGGCAGTCCGTACGACACACTTGAAGAAGTTATCGGTATCCGCGGCGAAAGCGGAAACGGATCACTGAAGGATTTCGGAGTTGAATACTCACAGGTCGATCTTCTTCCGGACGGCAAACCGGATATGGACAGCATACTCAAGGCTGTTCAGGGCGCAAAGGTGGCATACATCCAGCGTTCAAGAGGTTATTCGCTCAGACCTGCACTTACAGTAAAGGAGATCGAGCAGATCGCCTGCGGCATCAAGGTGGCAAGTCCTGATACTATCATAATGGTAGACAACTGCTACGGCGAATTCGTTGAAAAGCAGGAACCTGTCGAAGTCGGTGCAGACCTTATGGCAGGATCCCTTATAAAAAATGCCGGCGGAGCAATTGCAAGAACAGGCGGATACATTGCCGGAAGAAAAGATCTTGTTGAACTCTGTTCATACCGCCTTACATGCGTCGGCATGGGCAAGGAAGTCGGCTGCTCGCTTGACCAGAACCGTGAGATGTTCCTGGGCCTTTTCATGGCTCCTGAAGTTGTTTCCTCGGCAGTCAAGACAGCAATGTTCGCTTCCGAGCTGTTTACACATCTCGGATTTGAATGCTATCCGAAGAAAACAGAGGAACGCGGCGACATTATCACAGTTCTCAGACTCGGAAACGAGGAGCTTCTTACAGCATTCTGCCAGGGCATCCAGAAGGGTTCACCGGTAGATTCATTCGTTTCACCTGAATCATGGGAAATGCCGGGCTACGAGAGCAAGGTAATAATGGCGGCAGGTACCTTTACAATGGGTGCTTCCATAGAACTTTCAGCTGACGCTCCGATACGTGAACCTTATGCGGTATGGATGCAGGGCGGAATAACATACACAAGCGGCAAGATAGGACTCCTT
Organism: uncultured Ruminococcus sp.; assembly: GCA_902789705.1. Taxonomy (GTDB): domain Bacteria; phylum Bacillota; class Clostridia; order Oscillospirales; family Ruminococcaceae; genus HUN007. The sequence goes on along the minus strand of CADAPI010000089.1, from coordinate 7,616 downwards.
CTTGCAGCTGAAGAAATGATCGAACGCGGCTTACTTTCTGTTTGACTTTTTATTCCGAAAGTGATATATTAATATATGTATCCATTTATGTATTTCGGGCAGGGAGGGACATGAGAATGTTTCACAAAAAAAGAAAGACAGGTGTTCCCCAGAATAATGAGGAGAGCACTCCCGCAGGTTCCGGAAACGTCTCTGAAGACAAAGGATCCGGAAAAACTCGGAAAAAACACAGGGGAAAAATACTTGCAGTGCTCGCTGCGGCAGCTGTTATCGTTTCAGGATTGACAGTCTGGTATTCAGTGAGCGGTAATCAGGGAATAAGAAAATCCCAGAAGCTTGCCAAAAAGATCGGCGAACCTCTGGAAAAGGCGGTTTCATCTGCAGGAGTTGAACTTACCGGTTCATCTGACTTTGAATATATCAATGAACTGTGTACATTTACTTCGCTTGCTGAGTCAGACCGTCAGACTCATGTATATAATGTGAGTCTGCCTGAATGGACGATTTACTGCAGTGAAAATTCATTCGGAAAGCTTGAAAGCGTAACATACTGCGATTTCCGTACTCTCAGTTCCAATATAAACGGAGAAAAGAAACGCTCAGCCATCGATGTTTCAGCTATAACTCCGGGAAGCTCATCATCTGATGTTGATGCAGTTCTGAAAATGAAACCGTATCAGATCGTTTACGCAGGCACGACAACTTCGAAGAAATACAGATACTATTATATGAACAAACAGTCCGGTGCTGTTAAGGCATACATTATAACAGTTATTTTCGGCGAAGACGGCAAGGTGAATTCACCGGCTGTAGTCGAGAGCAGCAATTTCATTCTCGATGTGCTCAGAGTTGAAAGCGATTAGCAAATTGTTATTAAAAATCCGCGATTGTTGATGAATTTGTGTACAACATGATTTTAATTTAAATTAATATCAGAAACCGGTTGACAAAATAACTATTTACTGATATGATAGTTTAGGCGAATAATAAAACAAAATTTTTAAGGAGGGTAAAATATGGGAGATACAAAGTTGTGTTATGGCTGTTTCAGTCCGATAGGTGACGAGGACAAGTGCCCTCACTGCGGATATAAACAGCAGTCTCCGTATTCACCGTCATATATTGCTCCGGGAACCATACTCAAAGAAAAATATATGGTAGGTAAAATGCTTGGCCATAACGGAGAAGGAGCAACATATCTTGCATTCGATACCGTACTTTCCTGTAAGGTAATCTTAAAGGAATACATGCCTGATACACTGTGTTCACGTGACAAGGAAACTCAGGCTGTTTCAGTAAATTCAAACAGCACAGTTCAGTACAAGTCTCTTATGGAGGAGTTTACTGAACTTAACAAGAAGCTTGCAAAGCTTCGTAACATTGACCATATCCAGCAGGTACAGGATATGTTCCACGAAAACAACACTGCCTACGTTGTTTTTGAGTATCTTGAAGGTCAGAACCTTATGCAGTACCTTAAGGAGAACGGCGGTGAACTTTCATGGAGAAGAGTTCAGAAGCTTTTCCCGCCGCTTTTAACATCACTCAGCCAGCTTCACAATGCCGGCATTATCCACAGAGGTATCAGTCCGAATACTATCTTCGTTACCAAGAAGGGTGAACTTAAGCTTACTGACTTCTGCATTGCAGCAGTAAGAACAAACAAGGAAGAATTAAGTTCTGAACTTTTCAAGGGCTACGCTGCTCCTGAACAGTACTCACCGGCTATCTGGCAGGGTACATGGACAGACGTTTACGGAATTTCATCAGTTCTCTACAGGATCCTTACAGGCTGCATGCCTACTGAGGCTCTTCTCAGAAACGAAGCTGATGACCTTACACCTCCGGCATCACTCAATGTAGATATTCCTGACAACGTTTCAGAGGCTATTATCGGCGGTATGAGAATGGCCGGCGAGGATAGAATCCAGACTGTAAATGAATTAACAGCGCTTGCTTTCAGACCTGCTGATGACGACATGGAAAAGACTACAGTAAACATAGGAAACATCGCTTCACAGAACGCACGCGAGGCTATCCAGAAGCAGCGCAGTCTTGAAACAGCTGCTGAAAAGGCTCCTGAATACACTGATCGTTCAGACCGTTCAGACAGATACGATGCTCCTCCTCAGCGTGAAAGAATGATCCGTCCTGCTCCGGAACCGGAGGAATTCGAGGACGAATACGCTATTATCGAAAAGGTAAGACCGATAATCTTCGTTCTTATTCTTGTTGTTATTGTCGGTGCTATCATACTCTTCTTCGTAAAGCAGATCGGTGTGGTAGGCAAGTCAAAGAACAACGGTATTGAAACAAACATCGCTTCCGTTACAACGGAAGCTGAAACAGAACCTCCTGTAACAGATGTTCCTGTTGAGGAAAGCAACGGATTCTACATCCAGGATGTAGTTCCTGCAACTCTTGCACCTGTAACTGTTGCTGAAACAGTTTCATCACAGACTGGTATGACAGAGTTCACAACAGGCGGCAATGCTGAACAGAATATCCAGATGATCAATTTCATCGGCAAGAATTACGATGACGTTAAGCTTTCATCACTTGTACAGGATCTTAACATCACAGTACAGTACACAGCTGCTGAAGGCAAGCAGAAGGGCGAGATCATCGACCAGAGTATAAAGGAAGGCACATGGATCTCAAGCGGCGTTGACGTTATTCTCACTGTTGTAGGCGACGGTACAGACGCACCTCTCACAACACTTGAATCCGGCGGTACAGTTGTTACAAACAGCAATGTTGTAAAGGGCGTTGTTCCGAACATCAAGACACCTGAAGGCGTAAGCCAGAAACTGAATGACTATATTGCGCTTCTTGATGCAGCAGGAATCCCGTACAAGGCTGTTCCTGTATCAAATCCTGATGCATACCCTAGTAAGGGATATGTAGTAAGTGTTGATCCTGGTGTAGGTTCTTCAGTAACAGGAATCGTTGAAGTAATTTATACTCCGGACGGAGAACACAGCTCAACATTCTACTCATCAGGCCAGTAATAAACTTAGAAATTTTGTTATAATATAAAGAAGACCACTCTTAAACGGGTGGTCTTTTTTGTATGTATTAAGAAGCGCTGATTTCTTCATAAATCAGCGCAGGGGTACGGGGCGAAGCCCCGTTTTCTGTTCTCCTGCAAATCCGGCTGCGCCGGATTTGCGGATAAATCGGCGCTTACAACAAGGCAAACAAAAAACACCAGGTACAAAACTGTATCTGGTGTTTTAAAAATATATACCGCCTTGCCGTATTACACAGCATATAAAACCCGCTTATTCAGCAGGTGGGTATCAGCCTGAAAGTTTCATACTCCCTTCGTCCCGAAATGAGGAGGTCTGCAGTCCGCAGTCAGAGCAAAATTCCCTAAGTAAAAGTGTTGGATTATATGAGCTGTATAGAACGTACAAGGCAGAAATTACATTTTTTTCTTTTCAATTAGAATTATATCACAAAAGAACAGGCTTGTCAACTCTGTTTTTTATGAATTATTCTTCATTTTCCGCTTCGTCTTCCTCGTCCTCGTCAAACTCTTCCATGATCCTGTCAAGGAACATCTGGCCGATTCTCTCGAACTCTTCATCGTCTTCAATGGATGCAAGGAGTTCCTCGCCGTCAACTTCCTCCATCTTGAGAACGACAAGTTCGTCGCTGCCTTCAAGAATGTCCTCAGGATTTTCAGCGTATGGTACAAGTGCGTAATATGTATTTCCTTCTGCCTCCATGACATCAAGAAGTTCAAAGGTCTGTTCAACGCCCTCTTCATCAACTAATGTATAGAGATCAGGTCCGAATTCTGATATTTCCGGCATGATAATTCTCCCTTCTGCCCGCGGGCCTGTTACTTCCGGTGCGAATAACACCTACCTTTTAATTTTACTACAAAAGAATAATGTTGTCAATAGTATTCTAAAAAAATCAAAACAAACAAAAAAATAATAAAAAACTTCAAAAAAGTGTTGACATTCACGGATAAATATGATATTATATAGTCATGGAAAGGAAAAACAAAGTTCAGGCGATAAGAACGGCGTTGGAACTTTCAAAAACGGTTTCAGTGATCAGAAGTTGATTCCGGCAGTGCTTATGAAGTAATTGAAAGCTTATGAGAAGCTTATAAAGCAGCTGTGATCCGGAGTTACGGGAAGTGACCGACTGGGACAAGTTTCGGGAAGAACAGGAGGCGGGTCCAATGGAAGTGAATAGTGATGAGTCATCGATGAACGAGTGGTCTTTCGTGGCTCGCGGAAATGGGGTATTTTCCGGGAGCTTAGTCGTAGTCAGAAGTCTTTGCTGAAAGACAGCTTCTCGTAATTAAGTGAGTCGTTAATGGCTGCGGTTGACACTGGTTTCATTTAACCGCAAGCGTTTGTATCACTCGATGGATTCAGACTGAACAAGATATGGACAATTTATGTGATGAGGTTAAATGAACTGGGGATAAGGCCTTTAACGATTTTGGAAGTTATGGCCCGAAAATAAAATTGAAATAGGTGTGACCAATGGAATAATGGTATTACTACTTCGACCAGAAATAAAACTGAAATAGGTGGAACCAATGGACTAATTAGTTATTACTTCGATCAAATATCAAAAAGAAATAGGTGTGTGACCGATGGAATAAATGGTATTACTACTTCGACCAGAATAAACTGAAATAGGTGTGACCAATGGACTGATTAAATATTACTTCGATCAAATACAAAAAGAAATAGGTGTGTGACCGATGGAATAATGGTATTACTACTTCGACCAGAAATAAACTGAAATAGGTATTCCGATTGGAATTGATTTTCAAATATTTCGATAAATCTATTAAGAAATAGGTGTGACCAATGGAATGATAAGTAACTTTTATGAAACGAAATAAACTGTAAAGGGTGTTTCCAATGTAAAAATTACTTTAAGCTCGAGTAGGCGGCCCCTTGTAAAAGGGGAGTTTATATAGATTTTCCGGAAAGAGAGTGATGTTTATGGTTTTTAAATACTTCACTGTCAGGAGAATGATCAGACTTGAGAAAGGATGAGTCCGCCAGAAATTCTAAGCTTAACATGAACGGATATGTCCGGACGAATGGATCCGTACATTACACTTAAAAGTTCAGGTGAAAATATGAATTTACAATTGAATAAAAAATAAGAGAGACCCGGTGGAAAAGCTCCAGGGTCTCTTTGTTTTTGTGTTACAGTTAAGGAAACGCTGATTTATTCATAAATCAGCGTGGGGGTCCGGGACGAAGCCCCGCAAATCCCACCTTCGGAAATCCGGCGAAACCGGATTTCCGATTTGATCAGTGTTTCCTTAAAGAAAAGAAGAATACGCGTATACAAGTTGTCCGCGGCGGTTACCTGATGGTATCCGTCGCGGACATTTTCGTTTTAAGTAAAATTATCAGTCAAGGAAGTCCTTTACCTTCTTGCTTCTGCTTGGGTGACGGAGCTTTCTTAATGCCTTGGCTTCGATCTGTCTGATACGTTCTCTTGTAACTTCAAATTCCTTGCCTACTTCTTCAAGTGTGCGTGAACGTCCGTCTTCAAGACCGAAACGAAGTCTTAATACCTTTGCCTCACGGTCTGTAAGTGTGTTGAGAACTTCGTTGAGCTGTTCCTTAAGAAGAACAAGTGAAGCAGCTTCAGCCGGTGCCGGAGCGTCATCGTCAGGAATGAAGTCGCCGAGATGGCTGTCTTCCTCTTCACCGATCGGTGTTTCAAGTGAAACAGGATCCTGTGCTATACGCATGATCTCACGTACCTTTTCAACAGGCATTTCGAGCTTTTCAGCAATTTCCTCAGCCGTCGGATCGTGTCCGTTTTCGTGAAGAAGCTGGCTTGAGATCTTCTTTACCTTTGTGATAGTTTCAACCATGTGAACAGGAATTCTGATAGTTCTTGCCTGATCAGCAATTGCTCTTGTGATAGCCTGTCTGATCCACCATGTAGCGTATGTTGAGAACTTGAATCCCTTGGTGTGGTCAAATTTTTCAACGGCCTTGATAAGACCTAAGTTACCTTCCTGAATGAGGTCAAGGAACTGCATTCCGCGTCCGCCGTAACGCTTTGCTATACTTACAACAAGACGAAGGTTTGCTTCAGAAAGACGCTTTCTTGCGTAAGGATCGCCCTTGGCCATTCTTTCTGCGAGTTCGATCTCTTCTTCAGCTGAAAGAAGAGGAACACGACCGATTTCCTTCAGATAGATCTTAACAGGGTCATCGATGGCGATACCTTCAGTTGAAAGTGCCATTTCAAGGTCGTCGTTAAGGCCGGAGTCAAGTCCGATCTTCAGATCTGTGTCAGGAGAAAAATCTTCGACAATTTCAATGTTGAGGTTGGCACATGTTTCATAAAAAGAATCCATCTGATCAACATCAAAGTCGGTCTCCTCAAGAACATCAGTAATTTCCTTGGTCGTGAGTTTTCCGGTAGCCTTACCCTGTTCAAGTAAGCTTTCAATTGTCTTTTTTTCACTTGCCATAAAAAGTTCCTCCTGTATTTTATATTTATCTGTGTATCTGCAGAGAGCGGAGATCGTCGTCTGAGATCTCCGAGTCCTTTGCGAACACAGAATTTCTGTCGAATTTTTTTAAAACATTTATGCAGTCATTCAAGGTGTTTTCGTTTATGGTAATGTCGCGGTTTCGCGCTGCCATTCCGCTTATTCTGCCCATTTCAGCATCGCTGAAGGTTTCAGAAAGCAGGGAAAGCGAAAACTCGGCTGAACTTCCAACTGCATCTGCCACCGCAAGGTAAACACGTTTGTTGAACTCGGTTACGAATTCCTCCGGCTTTATCTTTGCGGTTATATCATTAAGCCTGTCAGGGTTCTTCATAAGGTAAAGAATAATGAATTCTTCAGCTTTGCTCTGGCTTGAGAATATTGCTGCCTCCGGATTTATCTCATCCTTCTTTGTGAGGCTGCGTTTTGTTGATTCCCATTCCAGCTTCTGCTTTATGTTCTTCTTTGCCTTTACAGCGTGCGCCACCTGTTCGTTAAGAACGTTTATGTTGATACCCGCATCGCGTGAGATACGTGAAATGTATACGTCACGCTGAAGGGCATCTTCAAGCGATGCGAGAACACTGACTGCTTTCTTAAGATAAGTGTATTTATCATTTTCGGCGTTAAGATCAAGTCCTGCCTTGCATTTTTCAAGCTCAAAGCTTACAGCGTCATCAGCACCGTCCAGCAGAAGCCTGAAACGTGTGCTGCCGAATTTCTTGATATATTCGTCAGGATCCTTGGCGTCAGGAATTTTCAGAATTTTTGTATTCAGTCCTGCAGCCGAAAGAAGATTTATTGCTCTTCGTGTGGCAGTCTGTCCGGCCTCGTCCGAGTCGTATGATATGATTATTTCGGAGGCGTACTGGGACATCAGCCTTGCCTGTTCAGGTGTGAGGGCAGTGCCGAGTGTGGCTACCACGTTCTCAAAACCTGCCTGGTTAATGGAGATAACGTCCATATATCCTTCGGCAAGAATGAGCCTTTTTGAAGATGAATTTTTAGCATGGTTGAGCGAGAAAAGATTTCTGCTCTTTTTGAATACCGGAGTGTCAGCAGTGTTGACGTACTTCGGTCCTTTTTTATCTCCGATTATACGTCCTCCGAA
>CADAPI010000088.1 GCA_902789705.1 uncultured Ruminococcus sp. | reverse complement strand
ATGGATTCGTCCCACATGCTGATGTTGTTGGAAATGGTGAACTTAGTGCAAAGACAAGGGCAGAATATGGTACAAAAAAATATGAATTTTCTTCCTCAAATGATAAAGTTGAAACAGGAGAAAAAGAAGAACCAATATTAGTTGATTCAGATACAAGTGTAACATATAAATCATCAATATCAGCACTTGGAACATCTCTAACTAATATGACAGTTATTGCTAGATTGCCTAAAGCAAATAATACAGAAATTTATGATGGAACAACTCCTTTACTTAGAGATGATGAAGGAAATGGTTATAAATTACCAGATGAATTTTATAATGAACATGCACTTAATATTAACGGAAATGCTCAAGGTAGTGTCGTAACCCAAGCTGATATGACAAACTTCAAATTAATAGGAATATATACTAAAAAGATAAAAGCTAGTGGACAGGGAAACTTAGTAGATCCATCTCAATATACAATTTACTACTCAAATGATGATAATGCAGATTTTACATCAACAAACTTCACACAATACAATGAAGGAGATATACTTACAAACGCAAAGAATATTAAAGTAGTATTTAATAAAAATTTTAGATTATGTGAATCAGATGAATTAGTAATGGAATACACCATGGACATGCCAGACACTCCAAACATGGTAGGTGCAACAACAGCAGTAAAATACACAAAATATGAAGATGTATACAATGTAGCAGACGAAGATTATGATGCAATTGCAGAACAAGAATCAAAAAAATTATACTCACCAGCAATATTTGTAATAAATGCAAACATTTTGCAGAAAGGTTGATTTTCCAATGAAGAACAGAAAATTCTGGAGTCGCTTTCTTGCAGGCGCACTGAGTCTCACTGTCGTCAGCAGTGCTATGGCTCCGTCACTTGTGGATGCAACAGCCGGAGACCCGCCGCCGGAGATATGGGACGATGAACGAGTTTTCCCAGACCCGGATTCATTCAGCTATGATGACGTTGAAGTAAACTTCGCTAAGGCACTTCAGTACGTCCTCTACTTCTATGACGCTGAAATGTGCGGCAAGGATGTAAACCCTAAAACAGGTGAAAAACTCCGTCAGCTTGAATGGCGCGGACCGTGTCACGTTGAGGACTACGCGATTCCTCTCCAGCCTGTTGATATGGAAGGCGCTGACGCAAAGTTCGGTACTAACCTCTCACAGGAATTCATCGATGAGTACAGAGACATCCTTGATCCTGACGGTGACGGTACCATCGACTGCGGCGGCGGTATGCACGATGCCGGTGACCACGTAAAATTCGGTCTTCCTGGTACATACGCAGCTTCGACTCTCGGATGGGGCTACTACGAATTCAGGGACGCCTACAAGGATACAGGAAACCAGGAACACATCGAAACTATTCTTCATCAGTTCAACGACTTCTACATGAAGGGTACTTACCTCGATGAAGACGACAAGGTAGTAGCTTTCTGCTATCAGGTCGGCGAAGGCAACAACGACCACAACTACTGGTGCCCTCCTGAACTTCAGGACACAAAGATGCTCCTCAACTTCGCAAGGCCTGCATACTTCGCAACTGTAGACACACCTGCTTCAGATATGTGTGCAGGCGCTGCAGCTTCACTTGCTATCAACTACCTCAACTTCAAGGACACAGAACCTGAATATGCTGAGGAAAGCCTTAAGAAAGCCATCGCACTTTATGACTTTGCCCGCGAGACTCACAAGGAAGCCGAAGACAGCAACGAAGTACTCAGCCTCGGTTACGACGGCGGTTTCTATACTTCAAGCTACGATTACGATGAACTTGCATGGGCTGCCGTATGGCTCAACATCTGTACAGGCAAAAAGGAATACATCGATCACATCAACTCAGTTGATACTTCTGAAGTAACTGAAACAGGCGGTTACAAATATACCGGATATATCAAGAGAATCATGGAGACAACAGGTTCTACATGGCAGAATATCTGGGTACACTGCTGGGATACAGTATGGGGCGGCGTTTTTGCAAAGCTCGCACCTATCACAAACAACGAACGTGACTGGTTCATTTTCAGATGGAATCTCGAATTCTGGTCAGGCGAACCGCACCTTAAGTGTGCAGGCCTTGCAGACGAGATCTGGAACATGGACTACCAGCACATCAAGGACGTTGATCCTAACGACAAGACATACATCAACATGTCACCTTCAAAGTTTTCTGTTGTAAACGAATACGGTTCATGCCGTTACAACACAGCTGCAGGTCTCTGTGCTGCCGTTTACAGAAAGGAAACTGCAAAGTTTGACGAGGAATACACAGGATTCACTGACTGGGCTGAAAGACAGATGGAATACATCATGGGTAAGAACCCGATGAACCGTCCGTACATTGTAGGCTACTCACCTACAGCAGCTTCACATCCTCACCACCGTGCAGCTCACGGCTCAACAACATTCAGCATGGACGATCCTATCGATCAGGCCCATACACTCTGGGGTGCTCTCGTCGGCGGTCCTGACTCAACAGACTGGCACAGAGATATCACAAAGGACTATGTTTACAATGAAGTTGCCGTTGACTACAATGCCGGTATCGTCGGTGATCTTGCCGCACTTTACAAGTGGTACGGCACAAAGGACATGAAGCCTGATGAAAACTTCCCTCCGAAGGAACCTGAAAAGACAGACTTCTGGATCGAAGGCAACGTTGTACAGGAAAATGTTGAAAGAACACAGGTAACTGTACGTGTACACAATGACACAACACAGCCGCCGAAATACCTCTACACAGAAAAGCTCAAGGCACGCTACTACTTCGACATATCGGAACTCGTTGCCAAGGGACAGAGCATAAAGGATGTAAGAACTGAAGTTTACTACGATGAAGTTCAGTCGACCACTGACATGAAGGAAAGCGCAAAGGTATCACAGCCGATACATCTTAAAGACAATGTTTACTACGTTGAAATGGACTGGACAGGTACTCTCTGGCACGGTGCAAGAGCTCTGCAGTTCGGTATTCTCGTAGGACAGGATGCTGAATACGAAAGCAACTGGGATGCTACAAACGACTACAGCCGTGAAGGTCTTGAAATGTCCGAGGAATTCGGCCCGACAGACAGAATCCCTGTTTACTTCGAAGATGAACTCGTATACGGAACTCCGTATGGTGAGGAACCGAAGGAATTCCCTCCGATCAATCCTTCGGAAAAGCCTTCAGCTCCTGCCACAAAAACACCTGCTACAAAGGCTCCTGCCACAAAGGAACCAACTGACAAAACAAGCGAGCTTATCTACGGTGATATCAATGCAGACAAGAAGGTTGACGTAACTGATATGTCACTCTTAAGTCTTTACCTCATCGGAGACCGCAAGCTTACAGCCGATCAGCTCAAGGCTGCAGACGTACTTACTGACAAAACAGTTAATCTTACAGACCTTGCAACACTCAGACAGTATCTTTCAAAGAAGATCAAATCTATCGGACCTGAAAAATGATCGTCAGAATGATATGCACTGACCTTGACGGAACTCTGCTCCGGTCTGACAAGACCGTGAGCAGATATTCCCTGGAGGTCCTGAAAAAGGCATCAGAAAAAGGCATTCTTATAGTACCGGTGACAGGAAGGCATCTCGGCGGAATACCGAAAGAGATACTTGAACAGGGTGTAAGATATGTGATTTTTTCAAACGGTGCCGGGCTGTATGACCTGACTGCCGGAAAGATGCTAAAGGAAGAATGTATTCCGGAAAACATTATGGATGAACTTATTCCCCTGTTTCCGGAACTTGATGTTATGTCCGATCTGTTTACTGCTGAAAACGCCTATACTGACAGCCGCTGTCTTGATGTCCTTAATGACGTTGACGCTTCTGACGCTGTAAAAGCCTATATCAGAAGCAGCAGAGTGCTGACTGACAGTATAACTGAGTTTTACACAGAACGCAGACCGAATGTTGAAAAGATCACCGTCAACTTCCGTAAAATAAACGGTGAATTCAAAAGCCGTGACAGACTTCTTTCCATACTGAAAAAATATGACGAAGAACTTGTATACGTCACGGGCGGTGCCAACAACATCGAGATAACATCGAAAAAAGCCACCAAGGGAAACTGTATAACAGCGCTTTCCGAAGTGACCGGAATACCGCTTTCAGAAACAGCCGCTCTCGGTGACACTGAAAATGATCTCAGCATACTTGAGACAGTCGGCATAAGCACAGCAATGTCAAATGCAGACGAAAACGTAAAAAAACTCTGCCGCTTCATCACTGATTCAGACAACGACTCAGACGGAGCAGCAAAGTTTATCGAAAAAATGTTTCTTTAAGGAACCAGACCCGAAATCCGGATTCGACGGATTCACGGAGGAAGGATTTGCGGGGCTTCGCCCCGTACCCTCACGCTGATAACTCAGCGTTTCAAAAAACGGACAGTGCCCGCAGGCGCTGTCCGTTTTTTATTATCAGTATTCGTAATAAAGGTTCAGATCAGTATCATAGTTAATGCCGTCTACCCTGCCCTCGTCAGTGTACTGCCACATAACAAACTTATACGGGAACTCCGGATAATCCTTGTACTCTGCAAGCCAGAGATCATACTTCGAAATAACTTCCATATCATATTTGTCAAACTGGTCACGCAGAAGATTGAGTGAGGCATAAATTATCGGTTTATATCCGTTTTCCTCGATGGTACGGCAGAACGCAAGCGCACATTCGCAGAGTTCCTCACCTGCAAGGTCATCGGTTCTTGCTGTGTCATGGGTGACAGGTTCCCAGTCATAGGCGACCGGACATGTAATGCTGTAGTCTTTTATGAGGTCAAGTACAAAGTTTGCTTCCTCTTCAGCTTCGGCACTGGTAGTGGCCTGTGAGAAAAAGTACACGCCCGTTTCAAGGCCTGCATTCTGAGCGCCGGTCATATTCTTAGCGAAATATTCATCGATGTTGAGCTTTCCGCTCTCATAACCTCTGAATCCGGCTCTTACCATAGCGTAATCCACTCCGGCTGCCTTGACCTTCGGCCAGTTGATCTCCTTCTGGGCGTATGAAACATCAACGCCTGTCTTTGATTTCCTGTCACCGTCGCTGTAATGTATAAACCCTTTGTCCTTATAGAATTTCTTTGTGTCAAGTTTTGTGAACGTCACATTTATACCGGGTACTGTAAAGGGTCCCGGATCCGGCATGGCCCTGTCCCTGCCGGAAAGAAGAAATACAAAACCCACTATAAGCATTAAAAGTGCTGCGACCAGTACCGCTCCGATTATTATAACGGATCTTAACGGGCCTGAATTTTTTCTCATATTTTCGCTTCTGATCATAAGTTCTGAAAACGTCTCCTGAATAATTATTTATTTCCTGCTCCAGAAGTTAAAAGCCCCGAAGCTGTTTAGAAACAGTGCTTTCCCCGTAATCATATTCCCCGTTTTCCCGTTTGTCATTCTGTGATAAGATCATAGATCTGATCATTGTTCTCCTGTACCGCCAGCATATCCTGCTTCATATGGATGCTGTCAAAAACATCTATAACTCCGTCGGAATTGATGTCACCGCTGGTGCTGATATCATTTTCGGCTGTTCCGAGTATATGCTGCTTTACATAATAATTATCTTCCGGATCGATGGAACCGTTTCTGTTGATATCACCGGCACGTGCATTTACCCTGACAGTAAGGTCGCAGGAAAGTCCTTTGTACTTAACTGTTATAACGCTTTCGCCCGGCACCATCGTATTGCCTTCGCATCCGTAATCTTCAACTATCTCTTCACGTCCGTCACTGAACTGTGCGGCAACGACCATACCGGCATTTTCAAAAAACTCGCCGGCCAGATATTCTGTTTTCTGAGGCATTGCTCTTAATACGATATCCACAGGCGGTTCGTCAGCTCCAAGCTTTTTCGCATAATTCAGAACGCACCAGCCCGGCTTTCCGTTAAATTCAGTTCTTCCCCAGATGTACTCATCGTCTTTGAAAGTTTCGTAAACTGTGATAACTGTTTCAAAAGGTACAACGTCAAGTACATCAAAACCGGTTCCGTGATTGTATCTCAGTCTGACGCCCGTAGTCGAGGTTATACTGTACTGATCGTATTTTTCCTCCTCTTCAGGCACTGTGACTGTCTCAACTTCTCCCCTGATATGCTCGGCATAGTCAAGAACACACCAGCCGCTCATGCCGCCGTACTCAGTCTTTCCCCACAGGAAACCTCCGGTTTCCTTTTTTTCATCAACGGTAAAAGTATGGTTGTAGGGAATTACACTGATTATTTCAGCATCAGTATCTGCATCTTTCCTGAGCCTGATGCCGGTCGAGGAAGTCACTCTCCACTTTTCACCCTTTTCATTCACCGAATAGTCAACACCCGAAAGGAAAAGGGCTGCTTCTTCCTCTCGCCTGCGCACCAGTCCCGGAAGCACTTCTCCTCCGGCCTTGCACCAGAGCTTGAATGCAGCGGTTATCTGTTCAGGTGTATAGTTTTCGATGCCGTTTATAAGGTATGTCCTTATGGTGACCTCAGATGTATTGTTCCAGACATTGCCCATATTGTACGTAAAGCTTACAAGTGCATCGTACTGGTTCTGGGTCACTGAAAGGCCGTACTTGTCAAGAAAATTACGCACGAATTTCTCGTAGACAACGACCACCTCGCGAAGCAGTCTGTCAGCCTCGGCTTCGGTAATGCCGTCCGGATAGTCATCCTTGTTTACACCCGTGCCGTAGCCTATCGACCACTGATGGTAATCCCACTGGGCATACTGCGTAAATCCTTCAAAACTCTTAATAAGAGCAAGTCCGTTCTCACTTATCTGATATGAAGATGCTGAACAGACAACACTGTAATTATCTTTTAAATAAACTTCCGAAAAAAGTTCTGAACCTGCAACTGCAAAAGCAAGAAGCAGACTCATACATTTTCTTTTCATTTACTTTCCTCCGATCAGCCTGTTACCGGAAATGGATCTTTTACTCAGATCCTGCTTCTTTTTTGCAGGAGCTGCATATATCCGAAAGGCAGCATTCACCGCAGAGCGGTTTCCTTGCCCGGCAGATCTCACGTCCGAAAAACACAAGGCGGTGGCAAAGATCTGATCCTTCAGCTGCAGGAACGATCTTTCTCAGATCATTTTCGACTTTATGCGGTTCGGTGTTGTTTGTAAGTCCGAGCCTTCCCGTTATTCTGATGCAGTGCGTATCAGTAACTATGGCAGGCTTCCCGTATACATCACCGAGAATGAGGTTTGCTGTTTTGCGTCCCACGCCCGGAAGCGAAGTGAGTTTTTCCATTGTATCAGGTACTTCGCTGTTATGGTCGGAAATGATCAGTGCGGCCATCTCCTTTATACTCTTCGCCTTGTTCCGGTAGAAGCCGCATGGCTTTACTATTTCCTCAAGTTCAGTTAAGGAAGCGTCTGCAAAGCTCTGCAGCGTAGGATATTTTGCAAACAGATCTTTCGTGACTATATTTACACGGGCATCGGTACACTGTGCCGAAAGCCTGGTTGCGATAAGCAATTCGTATGGTTTGTCGTAAACGAGTGAACAGACAGCTTCAGGATATTTCTCCTTAAGCCGCTCACATACCAGAACTGCCTTTTCTTTTTTTGTCATAATGTTCTTTTGCCTCCATCAGCAGGATCCTCTCCTGCGGATCGTCAAGGCTTCTTATAGCCTGATCAAATTCAAGATTAACAGTCCGGAAACTGCAGTCCTCCGGAATTCTGAGTTTTCTTTCTGTGTATGTTCCGAAATACATTATTGTCTTCTGCTTTTTTCCTTCAGGAGTTCCAAGGGTGTATTCAGTTTTGAAATCATCAACGTCCGGCTTTATTCCGGTGTAGTAATTTACTACCCGGACGGAAGCCTGTTTTTCAGACTCGCCGTAGTTTATGACGTCCTTTATAAAACTGACTTTCTTCGTTTTTTTGTCCTCGGCAAGCAGAAACCTGATCCTGTCACCGTAGTCCTTTACAAGTATCATTCCGCAGACTATGGTCATGAAAAATTCAAAATCAGACTTATACTGTCTTTCGTAGAAGCCGAGACATTCACGTATCTGCTGCTCACAGTAGAGTTTTCCTTCAGGAGCAGCAACGAAAAGCAGCCGCTCTTTCGCAGGGCGCTTTATAACGGCAAGTATCTTCCCCCTGAAGTCTTCGGAGACATCTTCAGCACCCATTATATAGATCATGTGCCTTTCCTGTCTGGGAAGATCCTTTTCAGCACTAAAGAAACCCATCTTCACAAGATAGCTCATGCTCTTGCGTCCGACGTTCCTCATGCCCTGCTGCCTGTCAACAGTAATGTCAGCGTCTCTTCCAAGCAGAGAATTACGGTTATTTGTCACACCCATTATCCTTCCTGTCAATTGTATACTTTCTTATTTTACCACAAAAACTTATTTTATGCAAGTTAAGGGCCCGGGCGGCGTATTTACGCAGTTTACACAAAACACCCTGACCTTTCGGCCAGGGTGCGCAACAGGTTATTTCATGTGTACTTTCTTTTCAGCCTGCTGGAATGAATCCTTCAGTTCTGAAAGCATCGGGATGATCGGCTTTAATACCTCGACACGCTTGCGGATATTCGCCTGAACAAGAGTTCTTATAAAGTAATCATAAAGCATGTGAAGATTTGATGCTATTTCGTACTTGTAATCGAGAATGCCGTCAAGGTAGTGGATTATTCTCTGCGCCTTTCTGATAGCCTTGTCAGCTTCATCAGGGTCGTTCTTCTCTTCAATATAGAAAACTGCATGATTGAGCATCTTTATGCATTCCTCGTAAAGAACTATTATAAGCTCTCCCGGTGTCATGGTCATTATTGCCTGTTCTTTGTAATTGTTATATGGGTTTGAAGCAGCCATAGAAGACTTCTCCTTTCGGGTAGATTAAATAGTGTTGTTACTGTGAATACCGGATGGATCATCAGGCATTCACCGATGTTGTTATCAGAATCCTCCGCCTATCATTGATGCGAAGTAATTTGCTGTTGAATTCATATTTCCAAGAGCCGATTCCATCGAGTTGAACTGCTTCCACAGTCTTTCCTTTCTGGAGTCATACTGTTCCTTGAGCTTTTTGATAGTTTCCTTGATAGTATCGATACGCTTGCTTATAGTATTGTTCTTTTCAGTAGCCTTGCCCTTGAGTCCGGCAAGTGATACAAGTGAACCAGGCGAACCGGAAGAAGTATTGGCTGCCTTCTTGCATGCGCTGTCAAGTCTTGAGGCTATGCCGTTTGAGCCTGTGAATATATCAGCAACGCCCTTGGCATCGTTCTGGATAGCATCCTTGAGCTTGTCCTTGTTGATCGTAAGCTTGCCGTAGTCTTTCCAGTCACTGCTTGATTCTATTCCTATCTCGGAAAGAAGCTTCTTGTCTCCTACCTTAGTATAGAGAACTGTACGCATTTCATTGAGGAAACTTGAAATATCATTGTCTCCGCTTAAAAGGCCCTTGTTGGTCTTTTCCTCCCACTTCTTGATCTCACTTTCAGTCATTTCATCCTTCTGCGCATCAGTAAGAGGCATGTACTGCTTGTACTCAGCCTTTTCGTGGGTCCTGTCATTGAGATCCTTGATAAGAGCGTTGTAGTCTTCAACAAATGAAACTATGTTATCAAGCACCTTGTCATTATCGTTTGTGGTCTCGATGTTTACCGGACCGTTTGTAACATTCTTGAGTGTAAGATTGATGCCGTTGTATGTAAGATCATTGCCGGAATACTCTACTTTTTCACCGTCAATTATTGCAATTGCATCTTTTCCTTTTGCTTCTTCATACTGCTT
>CADAPI010000087.1 GCA_902789705.1 uncultured Ruminococcus sp. | reverse complement strand
ATCGAAGACGGAAAGATAAGAATTCCGTTCAGCTCGATCCCTGGCATCGGCGGTGCAGCCGCAAACAACCTGTACAAGGCAGCACAGGAAAGAAACTTCATTTCCATTGAAGAATTCCAGACAAACAGCGGTGCATCCAAGTCGGTTATAGAACTTTTCGAAAAGATGGGCACATTCGGCGACCTTCCGAAGTCCAGCCAGATGACACTGTTCTGATAAAATGTACTTTTCAGCCCTCCGGTCTGAAAACTGCTATTGATAAACAGGCTGAGCAGCAGCCTGTAAAATGAATGATTTTTAGAAAAAATTCTAATCATCTTTAAGTTGATTGAATAATGTCAGTTAGACAGATAGAGAAAATGAACTTTATGTTCAAAAATTGCGGAAATGCATCGATACTACAAATATATAGCTTTCTTTACGTAGATATCTTGACTTGAAACTGTGCTTAGAGTTATAATAGCAAAGGGTTAAATTTATTACAAATCAAAAGGAGTTTTTTTATGAATTTAAGCAGAATGAGTAAGGCTATAAAATTAGTCCTTATATTCACGTTGGCATTGGTTATTGGCGTTGGAAGCATAGGTTTTTCAGGTACCAGTGTAACGGTTTCAGCAGCAGCTAATAAAAAATATGTAGCTACTCTGACAATTCATTCAGATCCATCACAAAAAATCTATGGTAATCATGCTTTTCTTAGTATAAAAAATACATCAAAGCAAAGATTGAATATTCTCGGTACTTATGTTCAGCCAGATAACAGTATAACTGTCAGCACTTATCCTTCACATTCAGTTATAAATCCTAAAATAGTTTATGGTGCTGGAATATATACAAATCTGGATGCTTATCTTATAAAATATAAAGGTGAATATAAAAACAGAGTGTCTCTTTCAAGAAAACTTACATCTGAAGATCTGAAAAAAGTACTTAAATGTATGAGTGAGCACAATAAATGGACTGAATTTAATAATTGTGCATGGTTTGCAGTTACGGTATGGGATACGGTTGCTGATTATGGTGATCATTTACTTGGATTTAATGCAGTTTATATTTATAATCCGGTATCACTTAGTAATGAAATCAAGAAAAAATATAATTATAAGAAGTGTGCTCCGATAGGAAACTGCGATAAAAGTAATGTAAGAAAATATAATGGTCCTAATTCTTCTAAACTTATATTACCAAGATACATTGATAGCTGGTATTAATAATTAAGAATTAGAAAGTGAATTTGATAATTCTTTTTTCTGAATTATGAAATCCAACAGATGATTGGCTGATATATGAATTTACAGACTTCGTAATCGTAAAGATTATGAAGTCTGTTTTCTATTATGTGTCGAAGATACATCACCATTTTCATTTGCGACTGATCCTGCTCACACTGATACTCACTATAGTAGGTTTAGCATTGCGTAAAAAGCATAAAAAGGCTTCAAATGTACTGTTATTGATTGCATTGGGTTTCTTATGTCTGCTTATATTTGTTCTTTTTATTATTTTACTTTTAAGCGGATGGTCATTCTCACGTTCTATAGGAATCGTATAAAAGCTTAATATGTTCATAAAAAAATCATCTCTCTGAAATAAGGAAGATGATTTTTTGTATATTGATATTCTTTCAGTAATTTACAGTACGGTTTCCATTACTACTTTCTGCGGCTTCATTCCCATTGCTTCATAGAATTTCATTGCTCCGGGGTTGCAGCTCCAGACGTTCAGCGTTACGTTGTAGAACTTCTTTTCCTTGGCATATTCATGTACATGGTTGTAAAGAGATCTTCCGACGCCTTCGCCTCTGCTTGTTTCATCTACGCAGATATCGTCAATGTACAGTGTGGAGATGTCGGTCAGAACGTTGTCTTCCTTCTGATATTTGTGTATGCAGAACGCATGTCCCAGTACCTTTCCGTTTTCATCTTCACATACAAATACAGGAGTTTCATCGTCACTGATGATCGTTTTGAGTTCATCTGCATTGTACTTGGTGGCAGGTCCTTTGAACAGATCAGGTCGTCCGTTGTGATGGACCATATCCACCTGAACGAGAAGTTCGAGTATTCTTTCAATATCTTTTTCCGCTGCTCTTCTGACTATATTCATATAAACGCTCCGTTTCCGATTTTATCAGTGTTTTCATATTTAAAATTATATCACGTAACTTATAGCATATCAAGATATTAATTACCTTAAACGACTTTTGATAAGAAAAAGCGACAATGATCATCTTGATTTTTACGGTAAAAAATAGTATAATGGTAAAGCTAATATTTTGTTAAACAAGAACGGATGCAAAATGGAATTTACTGAATTCAAGAAGAAATACAATATAATACTCAATCCCCAGCAGGAAAGTGCCGTTACCCGTGCAGACGGCCAGACCCTGCTTCTTGCTGTGCCCGGAAGCGGTAAGACCACTGTTATTGTAGCAAGACTCGGATATATGCTGTACTGCAAAGGTGTTAAACCGGAAAACATCCTTACCATGACCTATAATGTTTCAGCTGCAGCTGATATGAAAAAACGTTTCTTCGATAAGTTCGGAACAGAGTTCGAGGGAAGGATAGAATTCCGTACCATCAACGGATTCTGTGCAAAGGTCATCATGATGTATGAGCGTACAAGAAATACATCTGCCTTCACGCTGCTTGACGAAGGGAAGGTAACTAAAATAATCAAGGCTCTGTACGTGAACATGACACGCGAGTTTCCGTCAGAAAGTACCGTAAAGGAACTCAAGACGAAGCTCATCTACTGCCGCAACATGATGCTCAAGCCCGATGAAATAAAGAAGATCAAAGTCGGAGAGATCGATTTTTACTCGTTTTTCACAGCTTACAGGAACTATAAAAGCGAAAACAGGGTCATGGATTTTGACGACCAGCTTGAATTTGCCTTTAAGATCCTTGTTAAAAACCAGGACATACTGACCTACTGCCAGAACCGTTTCCGTTACATAAGCATAGATGAGGCGCAGGACACATCAAAGATCCAGCACATGATTATCCGTCTGCTGGCAAGCCGTCATAAAAACATTTTCATGGTCGGTGACGAAGACCAGAGTATTTACGGTTTCCGTGCTGCCTATCCGCAGGCGCTTCTTGAATTCAATACCGTTTATCCTGAGGGAAAAGTTCTGCTTATGGAACAGAACTACCGTTCTGCTGCTGATATCGTAAACAAAGCGAACAGATTTATCAAGCAGAACCGCTGCCGTCATGACAAAAATATGTTTACTGAAAATCCGGCCGGTCTTCCGGTAAGAAGGATCATCCTCAAAGACTGTAAATTCCAGTATAACTATATTCAGAAGATGATCGAGGATTCTGACGACGAGCTTGCTATACTTTACAGAAACAACGAATCTGCGCTTCCGATAATCGATCTTTTTGAGAAAAACGGTATCGGTTATCGTCTTAAGGAAAATGACGGAGTTTTCTTCACGGTAAACTGCATTTACGATATTCTAAGCATCCTGCAGTTTGCATTTGCACCGTGGGATGCCACACTGTTCCTTGAATTCTACTACAAGATTGGTCTTAAGATGAAAAAGGATATTGTCACACGTTCTCTGGTAAAGCACAAGAACAGTAACATATCATTTTTCCGTACCCTTGAAAAGGATGAAGGCCTGGAAAAATGGCATTACAAACTTTTAAAGGAAGCCGAGCATAATTTCAATCATTTAAGAAAACTCAACAGTTTCAGCGCTATTACGTTTATCCTAAGCAAGATGGAATACGGAAAGTTCATGAAAAGCCGCGGCCTTGATGAATCAAAGGTCAAGACTCTTTTAGCTCTTGCAAATCAGAATCCGGAACTTAACAGCTTCCTTGCGCGAATGACTGAACTTAAGGAAATAGTAACATGCGGCTCTACTGATCCGGACAGCAAGGTAATTCTTTCAACTATCCATTCAAGTAAGGGGCTTGAATATGACAACGTTCTTCTTATCGATGTTCGTGACGGTATCCTGCCGTCCTCATCAGTATGCGACGAGGACGAGGAGGATATGACCGAGTCCCAGCGAAATGATCTCGAAGAGGAACGAAGGCTGTTTTATGTAGGTGTTACAAGAGCAAAGCATAATCTTGCGATATTTGATTATGAAGCGGCATACGGTGTAAAAAACGAAACTGCGACTTTCACAAGGCAGCTGTTTGGTATTGAAACAGGTAAAAAGAAAAGTTCCGAAAAACCTGAAAAGGTAAGCGGACTTAAAATAACTGCTTCTTCCGGTGAAAAAGCGAAACTGAAAAAGAAGGAAGAAGACGCTCTGAAAGTATTAAAGAAATACAAGCCGGGAACGAGAATAAACCATCGTGTTTACGGTACTGGCGTAATAGAGGAGATAAAAGCCCCGATATGCCGTGTACTTATCGACGGCGGCGATATACATTCATTTGACATTGTTTACTGCATTTCAAATGATATTGTTTCTATAGCAAAATAATGTGATACAAAAAGACTGCTGTTGTTTCTGCTGGCAGTCTTTTTTCTGTATTCCGGTGCTAAGTGCACTGATTCATTGACTTTCAGACGGAAAAACTGTATAATATAGTTAATGAAAATCAGACCGCAGGGCAGATATGCAGCATCTTAATTTTATGATCCCTGCAGAAAAAGGAGAGAAATAATGGCATCAGCAGTTTTAACAGCAGAAGAAGTAAAGAACAGAATACTTGACGGAGGTCTTGCAGATCTGATTGAACTTAAGGCAGAAAGAAAAGGGAATTCTGTTTACATTCCGGAACTTAAGATAAGCATAACACCTAACGTGCATGAAGTTAGAGAAAACTTTGTAAATATCGTTTTCGTTATCTGGAGCGATGAATGGGAGACAGAAATGATCGAGGTCAGTGTGGGAGCGGGAAAAGACACTGAATCAGCGCTCGGCATGGCTCTCGGAATGTTCGCTTACTCATTTATGAACGGACTTAAGAATGTTGCTGATAACCGTCCTGCAGGAAAAGTGACGTCCTACTTTAATGGAAACGAGCATAAGTGGACGATCTACGCAAGTAATATTACAGGTGCCGGAAAAGGAAAACCGGACGCTGTTTCCGAGTACTGGGAGCTTATCGGTTCGGATATCGTACGCAGACTTGGCAATCAGAAAATCAACTACGTAAAAGTTTATACAAGTAAAAATGGTTCAAATGTTATCTGCGAATGCCGTATAAATGACGTTCCCGCACCGTCCCTCAGCAAAAAGCTTGAAACAGTTACGGAGAACTGGAATGTTGACGGATTCATTTCTGAAAAGCAGTTTTTCTTTATAGTACAGGACGACGATACAATTAAAAAGTACCGCTACGCTGGAAAAGCCGGAAAGGAAAAGCTTTTTGAAGCAGTAGCTGAATATATGAAACTCTATAGCAAGGTCACCACTGAAGAAGAATTTATGAGCATTGTGGATGATACAGCGAAGATCACCGGTGACCGTACTCTTGCTGAAGAATGTCACTGCTTCATTCCTGAAATGTGCGCTGAACGTGTATTTGCCGATATGCTGCACATTGGTGACGGTATTATGCTGTTAAGACCAGATGATCAGGCTGCTGAAGCTTTCCGTTCACAGCTTTCGGACTATATGCCTATCCAGGAGGCAGTTTTCAGAGTATTCAATTCCGATATTCTCGGCGACAGGCAGAAGAGAGATGAAGTTTTCAGTCAGTTCGTATCGATGAGCTCGCTCAAAAACGTTATCGACCAGGCGAGGGAAAAGGATGCAACAGTAGATGGTCTTGCAGTTCAGCAGATGATCTATCACGTTGACGTTGATTTTGAACTCAGATAAGTTAAGAAAACACTGATTAAGTCGGCAATCCGGCTTCGCCGGATTGCCGGGGTGGGGAGATTACGGGGCTTCGCCCCGTGCCCCACGCTGATTTATTCATAAATCAGCGTTTTCTTAAATACAGATCAGGCAGCATATACTTCTGCCTGATCTTTTTTATTTATTGTGTTCCACTGATAAATCGGTTATTTAAAGAAAAATTGAAAATAAAAATAAGAACCATTCTCAAATGTATTGACAAAGTGAGGTCGCGATGCTATAATTGAGAATGGTTCTCAATTATGCCGGGAGGTTATATTATGAATACACGTTTAAAATATAAAACAAAGCAGCGCGAAATACTCATTGAATACCTTGAAAAATTTCAGGGTAAACATATAACAGCAAGTGACGTTTATGAATACTTCAGATCACAGGGCGAGTCCATCGGTCAGTCAACCATCTATCGTCAGCTCGAAAGTCTTGTGGATGAAGGAATAATTAATAAATACATTATCGACGGAAACAGTCCGGCATGTTTTGAATATGTAGGTAATGATCATCATCACGATGCAGGGGAAGTATGCTATCACTGCAAATGCCAGAAGTGCGGAAAGCTTATTCATCTTAACTGCGATGAACTGGAGGAAATACAGGAGCATCTTTTCAAGGATCACCGTTTCAAGCTTGATCCGATAAGAACCGTATTCTACGGACTTTGCGAAAACTGTATATAACACGGAGGTTTTATTTTTTGAATAAATTATTATCACTTTTAGCAGCATCGGCAGTTCTTGCAGGATGTCTTACGGCATGTTCCTCAGAAAACGGCCAGACTGTTTCTTTACCGGAATCATTTTCTGAAGCAGGAAACGGATCTTCAGACGGAAAGGTTCAGATCTTAACAACTATTTTTCCTGAATATGACTGGACGAAAAATATTCTCGGTAATGATGCTTCAGGTGCCGAAGTTTCCATGCTTCTTGACAGTGGTGTAGATCTTCACAGCTACCAGCCATCTGCTGATGATATTCTGACCATCTCAAACTGCGACGTTTTTGTATATATCGGCGGTGAATCTGAGAAATGGGTGGACGATGTTCTTAAGGAAGCGGGTAACAGCGATATGATCGTTGTTGACCTTATGGATGTTCTCGGTGAATCCGTAAAGGAAGAGGAAGTCGTTGAAGGTATGCAGGAAGAAGATGAGCATGACCACGATCATGAAGACGACGATCACGACGACAAGGATCATGACCACGAAGATGAAGAAGAAAAAGAATACGATGAACACATCTGGCTCTCACTTAAAAATGCTTCCAAGTGCGTTGAAAGTATCGCAGAAGCAGTAAGTGAAGCTGATCCTGACAATTCATCAGTGTACAGAAAGAATGCTGATGAATACATCTCAAAAATAAATGCTCTCGATGCCGAGTATCAGTCTGCAGTGGCTGCGGCTCCGGTAAAGACGCTCCTTTTCGGAGATCGTTTTCCGTTCCGTTACATGACAGATGACTACGGCCTCACATATTATGCAGCTTTTGTGGGCTGTTCAGCTGAAACTGAAGCAAGCTTTGAAACTATTACCTTCCTTGCAGACAAGGTTGATGAGCTGTCGCTTGATTCAGTTATCACGATCGAAGGTTCAGACCACAGAATAGCTGATACAGTTGTAAACAGCACAAAGAAAAGAAATCAGAAAGTTCTTTCACTCAATTCAATGCAGTCAGTTACTTCAAAGGATATTAAAAACGGTGCTGACTATATTGGATTTATGAAAGAAAATCTCGAAACCCTTAAGGAAGCGCTTAAGCAGGAGGAAAAATAATGGCTTTGCTTACAGTAAAGGATCTTTCACTCGGCTACGACAATCGTACAATAGCCGAAGATCTTAATTTTACAGTAAGTGCAGGAGATTACCTGTGTATTGTCGGCGAAAACGGCTCAGGTAAATCCACACTTATGAAAACTCTGCTGCATCTGCAGCCTCCTGTAAAAGGGGAGATAATAGCAGGTGACGGCCTTAAAAACAACGAAATAGGATACCTTCCTCAGCAGACTATCGTTCAGCGTGATTTTCCGGCATCTGTACGCGAAATAGTTCTTTCGGGATGTCAGAGCAGATGCGGGCTCAGACCTTTCTACAACAAAGCTGAAAAGGCTCTTGCTGCAGAAAATATGGAAAGAATGAGGATAACTGATCTTGCAGACCGCTGTTACCGTGAACTTTCAGGCGGACAGCAGCAGCGTGTTCTTCTTGCAAGAGCACTGTGTGCCACAAGAAAAGTTCTTCTTCTTGACGAACCTGTATCCGGCCTTGACCCGAAAGTAACAGCCGAGATGTATGAGCTTATAAAGGAACTCAATGACGAAGGAATAACCATCATAATGATATCTCATGATATAGCTGCGGCAATTCGCTATGCCACAAACATACTTCACATCGGATCTTCCGTATTTTTCGGAACAAAGGAAGAATATCTTGAAAGTGAAACAGGAAAGTTCTTTCTTATGCAGCAGAAGGGCGGTGAAGAATAATGTTTGAGAAACTTGCACTTTACATGCAGTATCCGTTTGTACGCTACGCTGTTATAGTAGGTGTACTTATCGCACTCTGTTCTTCGCTTTTAGGGGTAACACTTGTTCTTAAAAGATTTTCATTCATCGGCGACGGCCTTTCACACGTAGCTTTCGGTGCAATGTCCATAGCTGCTGTTGTCGGACTTACAAATGAAATGCTTCTGGTTCTGCCGGTCACGGTTATAAGCGCAGTTCTTCTTCTGAGAACAGGGCAGAACGCAAAGATAAAAGGTGATGCCGCCATTGCGATGATATCGGTCGGCGCACTTGCGTTCGGTTATCTTATTATGAATATATTCTCCACCTCATCAAATCTTTCAGGAGATGTGTGCAGTACGCTTTTCGGATCAACATCCATCCTTACGCTCACACAGAAGGAAGTAGGTCTCTGTATCGCACTTTCTCTTGCTGTAGTTCTCATTTTTATACTGTTCTACAACAAGATACTTGCCGTAACCTTTGATGAGAATTTTGCCAAAGCGACGGGTATCAAAGCGGACAGCTACAATCTTCTTATAGCTGTTGTTATCGCTGTTATAATCGTTCTTGCAATGAATCTTGTGGGTTCGCTCCTTATTTCAGCGCTCGTTATTTTCCCGGCTCTGTCAGCTATGAGACTTTTCCACAGCTTCAGAAATGTAACCATTTGTTCAGCAGTTCTGTCAGTTATATGTGCTTTTACCGGCATAATTATCTCGATACTTGCCGGAACACCGGTAGGTTCAACTATAGTTGCCGTTGACGTTGCTGCTTTTGCACTCTGCTGCGGTGCAGGTGCTATTACCGGAGGTTTAAGAAAATGAAAAAGATTTTAGGTTTTCTCGTATGTTCTTCACTTATACTTTCTCTTGCCGGATGCGGTTCAGTGGATGGAAATGCCGGTCGTACAGCCGGTAATGCTCCGGGAGTAAATGACGTTCTTGAAGCAGGGAAGAATGCTGTCGAACAGACAGAAGCGCCAAAAGATAACACGGTAACTGAAAGTGATGTCATCAGTGAAGAATCTGTTTCAGAAGATGATAACACTGCTGTAACGGAAAGTGCTTCTGCAGATGACGAAGATCCGAATACTGATCCTGAAAGTTCCATACACTTTGACATGACTTCAGTAAATATGGATAAAATAGATGTTGACCTTACTGCTCTGTCGAGTACAATGGTCTACTCGGAAGTATACAACATGATGACGACACCTGATGACTACATCGGAAAAGTTGTCAAGATGGACGGCGCATTTGCGGTGTTCCATGATGAAGGAAGCAGCGATTATTATTTTGCATGTATCGTTAAAGATGCCACAGCTTGCTGCGCACAGGGCATAGAATTCCTGCTTGCCGGTGAACACAGCTACCCAAAGGATTATCCTTATGAGGGCGATGAGATATGTGTTGTCGGTGTTTACGATACATACAAGGACGGAGACAGCACATACTGTACTCTGAAAAATGCGAAAATAGTTTAAAAATTTAAAAATACTTATTGACAAA
>CADAPI010000086.1 GCA_902789705.1 uncultured Ruminococcus sp. | reverse complement strand
TTCGTGTCAAGCATTATGCCGGCAAGAAGTGCGTTTGCAGCTTCTTCAGGAAGTCTTGTGAAATTCTTGAAGTAAGGAATGATCTCTGTTACCATTTCCGAAGCGGATGAAGCGTTCGGATCGTGGAAGAACAGCAGTGAGTTGTCTATGTAGTTTACGTCTTTTCTGTGATGATCGATAATTGCAGTGTTCTTTACCTTTTCGTAAAGAACCTTGCTTTCGAGAAGTGCCTTCTTGTGTGTATCCACGATGATGAGAAGACTGTCAGGCTCGACCATTTCAAGGGCTTCAGCTTCTGTAATGAATGCAATGTCCTGTATCTGCTCGCGGGCACGCTGTATAAGTTCCGGAGCAAGATGCGTTTTTTCATTTATTACGATGTATGAAGTCCTGCCAAGTATCGAGATAGCGCATGAAAGGCCGATTGAAGCCCCGAGTGCGTCTAAGTCGCCGTTCATGTGGCCCATAATGAATATGGTTGAAGCGTCGTCGATAAGCTTCTGTATTGCGATGGACTTGAGTCGTGTCTTGAGCTTCGACTGCTTTTCAACAGGTTTTGAAAGTCCGCCGAAGAATTCGTAGCCGTTTTCGGTCTTTACAGCCGCCTGGTCGCCGCCGCGTCCCAGAGCCATGTCGAGAGCTTCCTTGGCGAAGGTTTCGCTTTCGGCAAGAGAACTTCCGCCAGCGCCAACACCGATCGATATGGTGAGCATGATACCTGTTCCGGCACCGGCTTTTCTGATCTCGTCGAGGATGCTGAAGCGTTCCGAGATTACCTTGCGAAGATGCTTGTCCTCGAAGACTATCATGAAGCGGTCCTTTGAGCATCGCTGTATGAGACTGTTCTGACCGGAAGTGAAGTTTTCAAGAGCCTGTTCAAGATTTGAAAGCACCTTGGAACGTTCACTTTCCTTGGTGTTCTGGAAAACTTCCTCGTAGTTGTCTATTACGATAAGCGCAACAGTAGGCTTCTTGTCGTTGTACTCCCTGCAGAGATTCAGGTAGTCAGTATCATCCCTGAAGAAGAGGATCTCGAAGTCTATTCTGTAGTCACGGCTTTCAACGCATTTTACGCGGTACTGTTTTTCAGCGTATTCAATGGTGAATTCCTTCTGGTCTGCAAGACAGTTCTGATCGATAAGGAGAGATTCACAGATGTTCATTCCGTAGGCATCAGTCCTGTCCGAGATGTTTTCATAAAATGTATTGTTGTACCAGAGTATTTTTCCTGTCCTGTCCGTTATGGCGATAGGCTCAGGTGAATTGTAGAGACAGTAGCACTTGACCTGATCGAGACGGCGCTCGATACGGCTGAAGTACTTGTATATGTTCTGCTTCATCCGTATGACCTGTGAGATCACAAGGAAAATGAGAAGCAGCGTCACCAGCATATACATGAACGATTCGTTTTCGTTGTATGTATAGAGCCTCAGCGCCGAGATGAAACAGAGCGTTATCATCATCGCTGACGAGACGGCAAGCGGTATGAACTTTGCTTTTTTCGTGAAGATTCCCCTCCTTTCAATTAGTTACCCCGCATGGAAGCGGGGCTGAATCGAGACCGGTATTATCAGATCTCCATTATTATAGGAAGGATCATAGGGCTTCTCTTTGTCTTGCTGTAGATGTATTCGGAAAGAGCGTCCTTGAGCTTTGACTTGAGTGAGTTCCATTCCCTGAGATCGTGGATGGAGCACTGTGCAAGAGTATCGTTGAGAATCTGCTTTGCCTCATCGATAAGTTCTTCCGACTCACGCACGTATACAAATCCTCGTGAAATAATGTCCGGACCGGAAACAACTATGTTTGAAGCCTTGTCTATAGCTATAACAACAATGATAAGGCCGTCCTGTGCAAGATGCTTTCTGTCGCGGAGAACTATTGAACCTACATCGCCTACGCCGAGACCGTCAACGAGTATGCGTCCGGCAGGAACGCGTGATGTGATCCTCATGTCAACGCCGTCAGTTTCGATGACGTTGCCTATTTCACCGATGATTATGTGATCTTCAGGTATTCCCATTTCAACGGCGAGCTGTGCATGCTTTTTCAGATGCTTGTATTCACCGTGAACAGGAATGAAGTATTTTGGTTTTGTAAGAGCCAGCATGAGTTTGAGTTCTTCCTGGCATGCGTGTCCTGAAACGTGTACTTCATACATTTTTTCGTACACAACTTCAGCACCGGACTTCATGAGTTCGTTTACTACCTTTGTAACGTACTTTTCATTGCCCGGAATAGGTGTTGCCGAGATGATGATGAAGTCGTTGCAGTTTATATTTACCTTCTTGTGGTCGTTCATCGCCATTCTTGTGAGCGCTGACATAGGCTCGCCCTGGCTTCCTGTTGTTATGAGGACGATGCGGCTTGCTTCGTAGCGGTTCATAAGGTCGATGTCGATGATGGTTCCTGAAGGTGCTTCAAGATAACCGAGCTCGATGGCAGTGGTGATAACGTTCACCATGCTGCGGCCGAAAACGGCTATTTTTCTGTCTGTACGTACTGCACAGTCGATTATCTGCTGTATTCTGTGGATGTTTGATGAGAATGTAGCAATGATTATTCTCTTTCCTTCAGCCTTTGAGAAAAGTGCTTCAAAAGAGTTTCCGACTGTTCTTTCCGACTGCGTGAATCCCGGACGTTCAGCGTTTGTCGAGTCGGCCATGAGTGCGAGGACTCCCTTTGAGCCGAGTTCGCCGAAACGTGCAAGATCGATAGGACCGCCGTTAATAGGTGTGTAGTCCACCTTGAAGTCACCTGTGTGTACGAGTACACCTGCAGGTGTGTGGATGGCAAGACCTACTGAGTCAGGTATCGAGTGGTTTACTGAGATGAATTCAACTGCCATGCAGCCCATCTTTACGGTTTTCTTTGGAGCCACCTCGATGAGTGAGACTTTACCTGAAAGTCCGTGTTCCTTGAGCTTTCCGTCAACAAGTCCGAGGGTGAGCTTTGTTCCGTAAACAGGTACGTTTATCTTCTTGAGAAGATATGCAAGTCCGCCGATATGGTCTTCGTGTCCGTGGGTGAGAACTACACCTCTTACCTTTGCCTGGTTTCTTTCGATGTAAGTGAAGTCCGGAATTACGATATCGACGCCGAGCATTTCGGAATCCGGGAATGCAAGTCCGCAGTCAACGATGAAAATGTCATTTGAGCATTCAAAGGCAGTCATGTTTTTTCCGATCTCATTAAGACCGCCGAGTGGAATGATCTTTACCGGGGTTTTACGGTTATCCTTCTTCGCTGTTTTCATTGCACGAGCTGGTGCATTTGCAGAGGAATTGCCGGGTTCGTTTTTCTGCTGAGATGCCTGTCTGGAATTGTTACGGTTGTCGCCGGAACGTTTGTGATTACTGTTATTGCGGTTCAATTAACGCAAGCCTCCTTATTACGTTTTTTAGATTTTGTCAGATTAAATGGCACATCATCTTTGGGTGCAGATCATGTGTACTATCAGAACATAAATATACACACTAATTATAGTACAACGCCCGACCAAAGTCAAGGAATTAAGTGGATAAACGCTATGGCAAAATACACGAATTTCGTGTACAAAAAACCATATTCATTTTAATAATCTCTTTTCGTTTTTGTTAAATTGCATTATTGACAATGATATTTAATTAATGATACCATATAACTATTAATAATGATGTACGGAGGAGACAGTCATGTACGAAACACTTATAGGAAAAGCGGCGGAAGCCCGCGAAAAATCATTCTGTAAATACTCGGGATTTGCCGTGGGGGCAGCCCTTCTCTGCAGTGACGGAACCGTGTTTACCGGCTGCAACATAGAAAACATATCATACTCGCTTACAAACTGCGCAGAGCGTACCGCCATATTCAAAGCAGTTTCAGAGGGAAAAAAAGACTTTACAGCGATCGCGGTAGTCGGTGCTGTAAAGTCTGAAGATCCTCTTAAGGAAGCCTGTTTCCCGTGCGGCGCATGCCTTCAGGTGATGAGCGAATTCTGCGGACCGGATCTTGATGTGGTCCTTGCCAGGGACGGAAAACCTGAAGTGTATAAATTCTCTGATCTTATGCCGAGGGTGTTCGATTCAAAATTCTAGGGAAACACTTATCACTTTGCGTTCTTTGCCTTTTTAAGAACGTTGCCCTTTTCATCCACTATAGTACAGCAGTTGAGCTGCGATGTAAGGCTGGAAACAACGCTGCGGCGGAATTCGTTGCGGAGCTCAGTCTGCTCTGCCTTTTCCGCTTCGGTAAGACCTTCTGGCGTCTTTGATTTATGTGCAAGTTCGTTTATACGCTGTATTTTTTCTTCTGTCATTTTTCATGCACCTTTCATAATAGGGTTATCCGTTTTACAAACAAATCAATTATACTATAATTATCTGAACGCGTCAATAGAATGATGATACTAAGGAAACACTGATTAAACCGGAAATCCGGCTTCGCCGGATTTCCGGAGGTGGGATTTGCGGGGCTTCGCCCCGGACCCCACGCTGATTTATGAATAAATCAGCGTTTTCATGAACAAAGGAGCGATACCATGCCGAAAACAGTGCTTGTGACCGGAGCGTCAAGGGGAATAGGAGCCGCCTGCGCCGAGATATTTGCCGAAAACGGTTATAATGTAATAATAAACTATAATAACAGCGAGGAAAAAGCTGAAGCGCTTGCGAAAAAGACCGGAGGTCTTGCATATAAATGCGATGTTTCCGATCCGTCTGCCGTCGGAAAAATGGTGGAGGACATCATAGAAAAATACGGGAAGATCGACGTTCTTGTAAACAATGCCGGAATTTCGGTCACCGGAGTTTTTGATCTCGTTCCCGACGAAGATGCAAAAAGACTCTTTGACATCAATGTGTTCGGGACCTTAAACTGCAGTAAAAAGGTCCTGCCGTATATGCTTAAGAGGAAGTACGGCAAGATAATAAACATTTCATCGATGTGGGGACAGACCGGCGCCTCGTGCGAGGTCCATTACTCCGCGGCCAAGGCGGCAGTTATAGGATTTACGAAGGCTCTTGCCAAGGAGGTCGGGGCAAGCGGCATAAACGTAAACTGCGTGGCTCCCGGCATGATAATGACTGACATGACTTCCTGCTACACCGACGAGGAGATAAATGACATAAAGGAAGAGATCCCTCTGGGCCGCTGCGGCGATCCGCGGGATATAGCCGAAACCGTCTTTTTCCTTGCATCCGGAGGATCATCGTTTATAACCGGACAGGTGATAGGGGTAAACGGCGGAATGGTGATATGACCGCTGTAAAGCCTTTTTAAGAAAACGCTGGTTTATTCATAAATCAGCGTGGGGGGGCGGGGCGAAGCCCCGCAAATCCCATCTCCGGTTTGATCAGTGCTTCCTTAAGTGTCTTATCAGTAGAAAAACTGCACAAATACTACTCTTTCAGCTTATGCAATATAAAGAGAATAGACAAAGTTCTATTTAAGCTATTGAAGTTTTCATGCCGTTGTGATATATTTGATGTACACAGAAAAACAGCCGGTACTAACCGGCATTTATTCATTTTGGTTCCATATAGAGAAAAGGTGGAGAACAAATAATGGATGGCTTAAAAAGTTTACTGAACAGGCGTATGCACAGGCTCAGTGAATTTATCAGAAATGTTAATGAAAGAAGAAACAAAAACACCGGAAAATACAGCATGACCTGCTTTTTCCTTACACTTCTTTATCCGGTATTCATAGTGCTCATGGCAGAGCTTAATCAGGATAAATATCCGAGCAAGCTCGTGATGTTCATTGTGAATAAACCGCTGGTCATGGTCTTCGACATAGTGGTCGCGGCAGCAATATTCGCTGCACTCTGCCTCCTGTTCCGGAAGGTCTGGAGAGCGGTCGCGGTCCAGAGCGTGGTCTACTTCATGCTTTCGATAACCGAACTTTTCAAGTACGGCACGAACGGCAATCATCTGATAATGACAGACATGAAGCTTATCAGAAGTGTAAAAAGCCTTACTTCTTTTGCATACATCAAAATAACACCAAGACTTGTGACATATACGATAATTGTGCTTGCGTACATCGCTGTTACATTCTGGTTCAATCCTAAAATAAAGATCAGCTTTAAAAAGAGTGTTGCCCCTGCTATAGCATGTGCCGGCGCAGTTCTTTCAATGTTCTTTGTAACAGCTGTTTCAACGCCGGTTTACTCATTCTTTGACGTTGACACAACAGCAGCTGACAATGTTTTCATCCTCAACGAGAAATTCGAAAACAACAGCTTTCTTGCATTTTTCATGCAGACAGCCAGTGAAAATCTAGCAAACAGGCTTGAAGAGCCTGAAAATTACACTGAGCAGGCAATTTCAGATTTTCTCGGCGATGAGAATAAAAATGTTTATGACGTAACTCCGGATGCTGATTTCAAAAAGCCTAATGTCATTGTTGTAATGTCCGAGGCTCTTGCAGATTTCAGAACATTCGATGAACTTAAAGTAAGTGACGAATACTATGCAGGCCTTGACAGGGTAGCTGCTGAAGGACACCGCGGACAGCTTATAGTTCCGACATTCGCAAGCTTTACAGTACGTACTGAGTTCGAGCTTCTTTTCGGTCTTCCGGTAAAGTCACTCAACGACCCGAACATGCCGCAGAGAATGCTTGCTGAACGTGACCAGCCTGCTTTTGCCCGTTACTACAAGGCACTTGGCTACAACACAGCTTACGTTCACCCGTTCCTGAGCTCATTCTACAGCAGAAAGAGAATTTACGGAACATTCGGTTTCGACCAGATGATCTTCGAAGATGACTTTACAGTTCCTGTTGAATACCGCGGTTCATATATCAAGGATGAAACAGTATTCAATCAGATCGAGAAGCTTATAAAGGAATCTGACGAACCGCTTTACTTACACACAACAACGATGCAGAACCATCAGCCTTATACTGAGGGCGCATCCGATGATGAACTTCTTAACTATCTCGACAATGTAAAGGTAACAGCCGATGCGTTTGAAGCCTTTGTTTCAGATATTAAGAAGATAGATGAACCGACACTGGTGTTCATCGTGGGTGACCACTTCCCGTCATTCAAGAATACAGCGGACAACGTTTATAACCGCCTTGGCATCAACAGTTCAACATGCAGCAAGGTGTTTGAACAGAACTACGTTGTATGGAGCAACTACGGTGCTGATCTTTCAGCATTCCCTGATGAAATGGTATCAACATTCTACGTACCGTACATCCTTCTCGATGCTATCGGTGCTCCGAAGGATACATTCATCGAAGCAATGACGGAAAAGATGAAGACACTTCCGGTGTACTCCACACAGTATGATTCATCGATACCGGGCGACAGCGAGCTTGATGTGCTTACTTACGACCGCGTGATCGGAGAGAATATTTCCGGTTAATACAGAAATCCCCCTCCCTCCAGATAGAGAAAGCAGCCGAACAGGCCAGGGTTATCCCTGGTATGTTCGGCTGCTTTATTTTATGCGGATATGTTCAGAGCGAGGAGGTCGTTTAACGCACGGTATTGTTATTGTAATTTTGTGCGAACAAGCTGTCAGATAACCTGAAAAAATTCATTTTACGGAAGATGTAAATGCCGGAAACAGACTAATTTTGGACTGTTAAGGCGCGTAATTTCGTGCATTAAAAGGAGCATTTGGTGATTGTATAATTATTTTATACGGGAAAGCCATGTAAAATTGCACAAAGGATAGTGCAAAATAATTACAAACGTTTTCATCCCCGAAATTGCGCGATCCCGAAATGATGTCCGACACATTTCTGAAAAAGTGTTGAAAATTATGCAAAAATAACGAAAATCATAAAATCACACTGAAATTATAAAATTTGTATGCTTTTCCGGACGGGAAAGCACCGCGGAAAACTGCCTGTTTATCCCAGAATGTTGTTACTTATGTGTAAAATGAACTAAAATTATTATATAATAGTTTATCATAAATAATCTATTGTATTTTCCGGACACATTGCCTGTTAATTTTCAACTTTCATGTGGACACGCGTTTAATATAATAAAATTTGTATACATTTTCTGACCTTAAAGTATTGAAAATGAACTCACATTTGGGTATAATAATTTTCGGACGCTAGTTTTGTGCATATTCTACAAAAATTGGTCAAAAGTGTGCATGTCGCACACATCAGGGACGGGGCTAAGTTGAATTTGTGTGCAAAATGATATTTGGGCGTGAAATCGCGTGTTTATGAGAGGGATATCGGCTGCACGGCGAAGGTTTTTAATTTATTTATTTATTTTTGAAAGGCAGGTATGATATGATGGACATCAAAAGATCAGACAGGCTAAGAAAAACAGCTGCCATAGCAGCTTTAGTGCTGGCAATTAACAGCACCGGTGCCACAGCCGAACTCGGGACAACGGGATTTTTCGACGGGGATGTAGTAAGTGCGATCACTATTTCTTCTACCGACTTTGAGATCAAAAGCGAAGCTGATTTAAAGGCTTTCTTAGATCCTGGCCAGACCCAGAAGAAGCGCGGTATTATTAATCCTGATGAGGGTGAAACTATTGAAGTTTCAGAGTGCTTAGGCAACCTTACAGGCGAAAAGATCATTTACGGAAATGGTAAAACAATCACAATAACTTCAGAAAACGGAAAAGCTTCACCACTGTTCAATGAAATTGAAAGCGGCTCCAGAATCGAAAACGTGAATATCAAAACAGCTCCTTCAGTTCATGTTGAAAGCGATACAACCGTTGGCGCTGTGTGTCGCGTGAACAACGGTGAAATCAGATACGTTACAGTTGATGCGAAAGTAAAATCAGCTTCAAACCAAAATCATGACAATGCACTGGCGGGTATTATCTGCGGTGAAAATAATGGTAAAATATTCGGCTGTATTGCAGACGGTACACTTGATACCCAAAACAACTATGCAGGTTCTTTATGCGGTAAAAATAATAAGAATGGTAATATCGAAAGATGTTCATGCCCTGCTACCATCAATTTTTCAGATAATTCAAAGTTTATAGGCGGTTTCTGTGGATATAACTCAGGAAAAATATATGACTGTATTTTTGAAGGTTATCTTCCTCATAGTGAATGGAGCCAAACTTATATCAATAGTAATTCTACAGATAAAGCTTCCAAATACAGAAATCGTAAAATTGGTGCATTTTCTGGTGAACTGGATACAACAACTGGTTATATTCAGAACAGCCTTTATAACGGACGTATTAATCTGACTGAAAATGAGTACAAACTTTTAGCTGCCAAAAATGAGTACAAACTTTTAGCTGCCAATGCGAAAAATGGCGTTATTGCTGATGATAAGGCAGCACCTAAGGACTTTTTCTGTAATGGTAATTACGGTGTCGATGATAAAATGGCTAACACTTATCGTATTGACACATATACTTATAATGACGGAACAGAAACAAAAACGATTATTTGTCACGCTCATTATCATGATAAAAAATATGGTGATAATCAGCTTGAAAATATTACTGCGTCAGAATATACGAAAGAAAACGGAACAGTTAAATATAACCTCAACAAGGGAAGCGATGCTCAAAGACCTACTACTGAAGAACGTGAAGGTGATATCTGGGTTGACGGTGATGTATATCCTCAGCTCAATCTTAAGCCTGATGAAGTTGTTGAGAAAATAAAAGCAAATAACCGTTTCTATGATGGAAAACCACAGCCTCTTATTAAAGAAATCGGCATAGAAAAAGGTTTTGGTACGATTGAATTTTTAGACGATGATAACAATTGGTCTGAAAACATCCCAGAAGCTACAAATGCCGGAGATTATACAGTTTATTACAGAGTTAAAGGCGGTTCGGGATATCATAACATTCCGGAAGATTTTGATGCTAAAGACGTTAAATATCCTAGTGTCAGCGTAAAGATCAGTCCAAG
>CADAPI010000085.1 GCA_902789705.1 uncultured Ruminococcus sp. | reverse complement strand
TGATGATATAGAACTTGATATGTCAAGAGCCAGGAGCTTTAAATGGGTGGGTGATGACGGAAAATTCGTTACCATATCAGGAAAAATAAAATCTGAAGACAGCGTATATGTACTTGAACCAGTATATGACGGCTATACTGTAAAGTGTATATCACAGATCTCAAGCAGGGATACAAAATACCTTGTGCTGCCGGAAAGCTGTGTTCTTTCCATCAGCAGTGCTTTCACACAGTGCAGTTCACTTAAGGGTATCTACATTCCTGCAGCTATGGAGAATATGTACGACCTTGATCCTGATGTGGCCGTGGTCGGCGAACGCAATACTTTTGCTGATTATTTTGCGGAAAAGAACGGAAACAGATTCGTCACCACCGGTGATAATGATCTGGACGGCAAAACCGGTGTGTCTGATCTTGAAGGCCAGATAGACTATATGTTCGGAAAACAGGAGTTTGAGGACGACCTTTCTGAGTTTGCCGCAGATATGGATCATGACGGAAACCTTAATATAGCAGACCTTATCAGCCTTAAGAGCAGTATTCTTAACGGCGGAAGCGAACCTGTTGCAGGAAGCCTTGCGTCACCGGTCTATAAATCTTCACGTACAGAGGCGACAGATGAGTCAGTATCCGAATATTCAAAATTTGCTGCTTCATTTACCGACAACGTGCTTCTGAATACAAAAGATGAAAAGCCGGGAATCAACAAGGTATATTCACCTCTCAGCGTTTACATGGCAGTTTCCATGCTTGCAGAGTGCTGTGACGGCGAGAGCCTTGATGAACTGATGAAAGTGCTCGGTGTTTCAGACATGGAAACTCTGGAGACTGTCAATCAGGAAATTTTCGATTCCTTTTACAGTAATCAGTTTGACAAATACTGCCGCATAACCAATTCCATCTGGATAAATGACGGACTGAGATGCGAAGACGGTACAATAAAAACACTTGCAGATAAATTCTATGTGACATCATTCCAGCGTAATCTCGGTTCACAGGAAGGCTGTAACGATATATCAAACTGGATATACCAGAATTCATCAGGAAAGCTGAAACCGGTTATTACTCCGGAAGATGAGGCTATCCTTAAGATAATCAATACGGTTACTTTCAAGGAAAAATGGTTAAGCGAGTTCAGTCCGGCTGTTAGCGGAACATTTAAGGGTGCCGGTGGCGATATTGCATGTAAGTTTATGAAAGGCGAGGAACACGGAACTATAATCGAAGATGAGGATTTTGTGACCTACTCCAAAGGTTTGCATGACATGTATTTCATGAACTTTGTCCTTCCGGCTGAAGGCAAAACTGTAAGCGATATTATTTCAGACAGCGAAACTATGACAAGAGTCTTCACAAGAAAAGGCGGCTGGACCTGGAATGTTAAATCTACCATTCCTAAATTCACATCAGAATCAAAGTTTGATCTGATACAGACGCTTAAAGACTCAGGAGTTAATAAGATATTTGAATCAGCGGAACTTTCACCGCTTTTAAATCCTGAAAGGAATAATCTTTCAGACCCTGTAGTGAGCGGGGTAACGCATGAAGCTGTTATCGATGTCAATGAAAAAGGCTGTGAAGCGTCTGCCTATACGATGATCGAAGCAGTGGACGTAACTGTTCCGAAGGATTATGAGTTTACAGTTGACAGACCGTTCTTCTATTTTATTTCAGATTACAAGGGCACTCCGCTTTTCGTTGGTATCGTAAATGATCCGACACAGAAATAAAAATTTCATCCATATGGATTACTCTGAATAAATAGCACCAGCGGGAGTATCGGTAAAAATTCGGTACTCCCGCTGGTGTCGTATAAATGGTAGTCTTCACCCCTGCGAGCCGAAGACTGCTATTGAAAAAACGAGCGGCAGCTCGTTTTTATAATTGCGCCGCAGGCGCCACATTTTTTATTCGGATGACTGATTGAAAAACTGTTTCCGTGTCTATTACTGTTGCTTAAAACCCTAAAAAATGTTATACTAAAATAGAACAAACCGTAAAATTTGCAAATACAACACTTAACATGAGTAAACTTGAATGCTCCTTCAGTCCTGTTTTGCAGTTGAAGGAAGCTTGCGTGCTTATAGGTGGATGGACATATGATAGTGAAGGAGGAATTGGCATGAATGATTATAACAATGCAGCCGTTAGAGCACTCATAATACCAATAGCTCAGAAATATGGTGTGGAACGTATTCTACTGTTTGGCTCCATGGCAAGAGAAGACGCAGACGAAAACAGTGATTATGATTTTCTTATCAGCAAGGGTAATCTTAAAAGTCTGATTCAGTATATGTCTTTTGTAAGTGAACTTGAAAGTGCCTTGAACCGCCATGTTGATGTGGTTTCTGATACTTCTTCTGATGATACAATAATTGAAAACGCACGAAGGGAAGGTATTTTACTTTATGAAAGATAGAAAAAGGGATGTCGTCATAGTTGAAAAAGTACTGCGGTATTGTGATGAAATATCGAAAACGCATGAGGCGTTTCATAATGATAAAGATTTGTTTTTCAATAAGGAAGATGGTTTTATATACCGCAATTCCATTACGATGCCGATTCTTCAGATAGGTGAACTTATCAAGAATCTTTCTGAAGAGTTTACATCCAAATATAATGCTATGCCGTGGAAGGCAATTGCTGGAATGAGAGATATATTTGCTCATCATTATGGATCTATTGATTATGAAATGACCTGGAATACTTCTATAGATGATATTGATATGCTAAAAAAATATCTTTTGGAAGTAAAAGAAGATGAATCGTTTTTGAATTAAGAATTATTTGTAATAAATAAAGCTAGCGGGAGTATCGGTGAAAAAACCGGTGCTCCCGCTGGTCTGTATAAATGGTAGTCTTCACCCCTGCGGGCCGAAGACTGCTATTGAAAAAACGAGCGGAAGCTCGTTTTATAATCGCGCCGCAGGCGCATCATTTTTGTAGTTCTAACCATTCCTGTGGTGTTAGTACAGGTATTTCAGATTCAGAAAAATCTTGTTTGTTTCTTGTTATAATATAATCTGCTTTAGCTGTTTTGGCACATTTCGTTTGAATGCAGTCTTCAAAATCCTTGAATTCAGGAGTATCAAGAGCTTTTACAACTTCATCGTGTGTTGTTCCAACTATCTGTAATAATTCACATATAGATTTAAGGGCAGATCTTCGCCGATCATCCGGAACCTTACGAAGTAAATACCACAAAGTTGTAATAGTGTGAAGAGCAATACATCCATTAATATTTTCATCACTGCATTTTTCTATTATTCTTTTGGCGTTGTAATAGAATTCTTCACGTTTTAAAAGATAGTCAAGTATGATATTTATATCAAGCAATAGTACCATACTTAGCCTCCATAGCTGCTGAAAGTTCAGCATCTGCATCAAAATCATCAGGTAAATCAAGGTGCAGGGCTTCAAGCTTTTCAAAAGCCTGTTTCTTTTTGGAAATCTGTTCCTGCCTTTTGAATTCCATTAGTTTTATTTCATCAGAAGCAAGTGTAATGAAAGCCTGTATTTTTTCATCTGGTAACTGCTGAATGAGTTCAATTGCCTGTTCCTGAATATATGTCATGATAATCACCTCATCGGATAAGCTGGTAAATGTGTTTCTGCTTTTATTATACCATGAAAACTGTGAGAATGAAATATATTTTTTGAATGTGTATGTGATTCTCAGCATAAAGATAGTCTTCAACATTTGTGGCAGATGGTAAAAAAACGGCAGTGCGATGATCTTTATGATCAGTGTGCTGCCGTTTTCAATTGCGCCGAAGGCGCATCCTTTTGTGCGTATCTGATATATTACCGTTGTAATCTATGTGCATCTGTACAAAGTTAAAATTAGTGTCAAACATTTTAAGCTTCCCGAATGTTATAATAATAGATGCTTGATTAATGTATAGATATTGATATGTCGCAGAAATAAAAAAACAAAATTGAATCTTTCAGAAGATGAAGAAAAGGATGTGTTTTTATGAAAAAGATCAGTAAAGCAATATCAGTTTTATTAAGCGCACTTTTACTTGGTTCGTCAGTATTCAGCGCATCTGTATATGCCGTTTCAGATACACCGGCTGATACCGTAGATGATCTCAGCTGGCTTCCGTATACCGAAGAAGACTATGAAAAATTTACAGCTGAATATACTACAGTTGCCTGTGTTAACGGATATATTGTTCTTGCAGAAGATCCGGCCTGGGACGGCGGATTCGATATTTTTGAAAGCAGGGAAGGCGATGCGGAATATGAAGTGGTAAAGCAATACAATGTAAGATCACTGCCGGAAGATGTCTGCGGAGGATCATCACTTCTTGTGAAAGTTTACAAGCCAACTAAAGTCGGAAAGATGATAATTACCTGGACTAAGATGCGTGACTGGGAAGGTCCGGAAAGCGCTGTATGGCAAAAGGTTGGTTATTATATTGTCGGTAGAAATGAAGCCGGTGAGTTTACAGTAAACGAAGTATCGAAAGATGATTATGCGGTAACTGATCCTATCGATTATACTGTAGGCGGTGTTTTCAAGTTAAATGAATCTTCTGATAAGGGCGACATAAACCCTGACGGTATCATTGATATCACCGATCTTTCAGTTCTGTCATTCAGTCTTGTAGGCGACAAGGAACTTACACCTTCACAGCAAAAGGCAGCCGATGTTGATGATGACGGCGCTGTTACTCTCGCAGATCTTGCCAAACTCAGACAGTATCTTTCCAAGAAGATAGTCTCACTTGATGACACTTCTGCTCCGGCTCCGGAAGCTTATAATTTCAAAGATCACTATATCAGGATACAGAGTGTCATAAACGGAGAAACTCCGCAGAAATATATGTTTGAAACGGCATCCGATTTCAGAAGCTTTCTTGAAAATAATGAGGAAATGGTAACGCAGAGTAAGCAGCATCCGTCTGAAATAAATCTTGAAGATGCGCAGAAAAAGTATGATGACAAATGGTTTGAAAACCATGATCTTATAATGGTGCTCCTTCAGGAGGGAAGCGGCTCAATACGTCATTCAGTGACCAGTATCGACACTCAGATGATCAAAATCATGCAAAGAATACCTGAGTTAGGAACAGCCGACATGGCTGGCTGGGCAATCCTTATCGAACTTAATAAGGGTTCAAAGATCGATATCAATAAGGTAAAAGTCGTGCTGAATGAAGAAATGGCATGCAGTACAACAGAATAGTAATATTCATCCATATGGATTACTCTGAATAAATAAAATCAGCGGGAGTATCGGTAAAAATCCGGTGCTCCCGCTGGTGCTGTAAATGGTAGTCTTCACCCCTGCGGGCCGAAGACTGTTTCGGAGTAGCGCATATTCAGCATGTTTTCGCTTGCAAAAGCCTTGCTTATAGAGTATAATATCATCATAAGCGCCCGTATTTACAGGGTGCGTCAGGCGGCAATAATTCCTGAAAGGATATGATAAAATGAAAAGCAATTTTGTAAAAAAGGCAGTTCTTGCATCGCTCTGCGCCGGTATCGCTCTTTCTCCTGCAGCAGCTCCGGGTATAATGAACAGCACACCGGATGTTAAAGTATCTGCAAGTGCTGAAATGGCACATGATCCGTCAAGGGACGTTCAGAAGGACGGTGTCGGAAATCCGTTCAACTACGGTGAACGAAACACCCCTGAAAACGGAACTGATGAGGAGATCCGTGCCATCAACCATAAGATGAGCGTGCAGGAAGTAAAATACTGCATGTACAAGGAGATCGACGAGCACTGGGATCTTATCAGAGTACGTTTCGGTCAGGATAACCGTGAAATGGTCTACGCTCTTTTCTGCGGCCTCGGTTCACGTGAATCGACACTCGGCGGAAACGGTGACGGTGCCGATCTTGAAACAGCTCATTCCGAAGGTTTCGGCGTAAGCTCCGCACACGCATACGGAACAATGCAGACAGCGGTTACAGCCTTCAAGGACTGCGACCCGACATTTATGAAGGAAGACGATGTACCGGAAATGTTTCAGTACACACTCACACACGCTAACTTCTACGATGCAGTCATCTCAAACCACATGGGTATAAGAAAACTCATGCACTTTGTACGTTCGGCAATCGTTGACTACAACCTCGAAGGATATCAGGTCGTAAGAGCGGCTCTCAAGGCATTCAACACCGGATGGGCAAACTACACCGGCGAAGACGACGGATACTACAAGAACTATCCTGATGAGATCATCGCCCTTGCACGCTGGTACTACGAAGAAGGACATCTTTACGACAACGAATTTTCATGGACGACCGACAAGCGTGCCGACGAATACCGTCAGGGCAATCCTTGGGACTGGTGGGGAGACGGCGTACCAAGCCTCGCCGAGATAAGCACAGCTCCGGCTCCTGTTTCACCTTCACCGACTCAGGCTGTATCACCTTCACCGACT
The DNA here is from genome assembly GCA_902789705.1 of uncultured Ruminococcus sp. Taxonomy (GTDB): domain Bacteria; phylum Bacillota; class Clostridia; order Oscillospirales; family Ruminococcaceae; genus HUN007. The sequence continues at coordinate 3,496 of CADAPI010000085.1, read as the reverse complement.
GCTTCTCCGACTGTAACACCAACATCATCTCCGACAGTTACTCCGACAGTGTCACCGACTTCGACAGAAACTCCGGGAAAAGTGCTCCTGCCGGGTGACGTGGACGAAAACGGCAGAGTGGATATTACCGACCTCACCACACTGGCTATCCACCTGCTCGACAAGACAAAGATCTCAGAAACGGCTGCGAAGAACGCAGACGTTGACGGTGACGGAAACATCTCACTGACCGACCTTGCTACCATCCGTCAGTACCTTTCAAAGAAAATCGACAAGCTTGGATAAATGTAAATCAGCGTGTACAAATAAGGTTAAGAATTATTGTTGACAAATTATCGGAAACATATTATAATTTATTAATAAACGACTTGATCTGGCCGTTTATTATATTCAGATTATTAGGAGGACAATAAAATGAAAGAGAAATTACCTGCTGGTCTTCTCGGAATTTTTCTGGGGGCATTCGGGGCACACAAGTTTTATCTCGGGTATACTAAAGAGGCACTTATTATGCTTCTCGTTTCAGTACTTACCTGTGGTATTGGTGCAACAGTAATGGAAGTTATAGGCATTGTTGAAGGAATCACTTATCTGACTAAGACAGATGAAGAGTTCCAGGAGATTTATGTGAACAACCATAAAGGCTGGTTCTGATTATCAGTTTATTGATCATCGGGTCTCATGTGACTTGCAAAGTCATATGAGACTTTTTTTGTGTGAAATAAATGCGTACAAATTACGAAAATACGTGATTTGTACGCATTTTTCTATTCCTTTTTTATGCGATTTTTGCTGTTTCCTATGAAAGATAGGAATGAAAACGTTTTTTATACTGCCAATCGTCACAAAAAAAACAAAAGCTGTTGCAAAGATTCGTGTATTGTGTTATAATTTAACTTAGATAGGTTTATAAGTTTTGTGTAATTAGTATGGTATTGTGTAAAATACATGTTTTAAAAATTCGTAAGAATGCGTAAAGTTAATTGTTTTGTGAGGAGTTGTTTAAATGAAAATGAAAAAGTTAGTATTGTATGCGTCCTCAGTTCTTATGGCAGCAGGCGTTATGGCAGGCTCATCAGCTCTGAACGTAAGTGCTGATAACCCTATCTGCCAGACTGCATTTACACCTGACCCGGCACCGGTAGTTTTCGGTGACAGACTGTATGTATATACAGGACGCGACAGAGACGGAAACAATGATTTCTACTACATGAACGGATACCAGGTAATGTCCACTACCGATATGCAGAACTGGACAAACCACGGTGCGTTTATTCAGGACGGCGACATCAAATGGGGCAAGAAGGATTCCTACTGGGCTTCACAGTGTATTGAACGAAACGGAAAGTACTATTTCTATGTGACAGTGGAAAATGCCTCAGGCGGCGGACGTGCCATCGGTGTTCTTGTAGCAGACTCGCCGACAGGTCCTTTCAAGGATGTAGTCGGAAAGCCTATCGTAGGTCCTAACTGGGACTACATCGACCCGACTGTTATGATCGACGATGACGGTCAGGCATATCTTATGTTCGGTAACCCTACATGTTACTGGGTAAAACTCAAGGAAGACATGATCACACTTGACGGACCGATCAACAAGTTTGATATGAATTCGAATTCTTTCGGTCCCGGCAAAAAGGGATGCTCATACGGTGAAGGTCCGTGGATCACAAAGCACAATGACCTTTACTATCTTGTGTTTGCTGCATTCTACGGCAACGACGGCGGCGAGAGTATGGGATACTCAACATCCAAGTCTATCACAGGTCCGTGGACATACGGCGGCCAGATCATGAAGCCGCATAACTGCTTCACAACACACGGCGGTATCATCGATTACAAGGATCACTCATATTTCTTCTATCACAAGAATGGTCTCAAGGGCGGCGGCACATTCAACAGAAGTGCGTGCGTTGAAGAATTCACATTCAAATCCGACGGATCTATCCCGCTTCTTACAATGAGCAATGAAGGTCCGAAACAGCTTGAATACCTTAACCCTTATAAAAAGACTGAAGCTGAGACCATCTGCTGGAGCGAAGGCATTAAGATCGAAAAGAACAAGTCTGATGACGGAGCAAACGTTTCAAATATTCAGGACGGTTCATACATCAAGGTAAAGGGCGTTGACTTCAAGGAAGGCGCTGAAAAGTTCACAGTAAGTGCCGGATCAGAAAGCGACGGCGGAGCTATCGAGCTTCACCTTGACAAGAAGGACGGCCCGGTTATCGGTAAGTGCGATATTTCAGGCACATCCGGCTGGCAGAATTTCAAGGAATTCAGCACAAAGGTAAGCGGTGCAACAGACGTTCACGACCTTTATCTTGTATTCCGCGGAAGCAGCAGCTACCTGTTCAACCTTGACTGGTGGCAGTTCAGTTCTGACAAGGTAACATCATCACCTACAACAGAACCGACAGTAAAGCCTACAGCAACAACAAATCCTACAACAAATCCGACTACAACTCCGTCTGCTAATACCGGAGACTATATCTTCCACGATACATTTGAAAGCAGTGCAGACAGCTGGACAGCACGCGGAAGCGCTTCAGTTTCCAAGAGCACATCATCACACTATGCCGGCAGTGCCGCACTCAGCATAACAGGCCGTGAAAACACATGGAACGGTGCAACAAAGTCATTAAGCAGCTCACAGTTCAAGGCAGGAAGCGAATATGCATTCAGTGCATGCTTCAATGCGCCAAAAGCTGATGAAGCAGTTGAATACAAGCTTACACTCCAGTATGACGATGCAAACGGTGACACACAGTACGACAAGATAGCCCAGACCTACGGCAATCCGGGTGAATACGTGCAGCTTTACAATGCAAACTACAAGATCCCTTCAGGCGCCTCAAACATGCAGATAATCGCCGAGACTACAGATGGTACAATGGACTTCTTCATTGACGAAGTTATTGCTGCAGCTGCAGGAACAAAGATAGACGGACCTAAGTCAATTGTCAGAACTCCTACAGACATTAAGGGTGACGTTGACTTCGACAAGAGGATCACGGTTGCTGACCTTGTTGCGCTCAAGAGCGGTATCCTCAACGGATTCCCGACAAAGGCTGCAAAGTCAAATGCAGACGTTGACAAGAGCAGGGAAACAAACGCTGATGATGCGGTAAATCTTCAGAAATATCTTCTCGGTACTCTGACACAGTTCCCGGACAACACTCCTCCGGAACCGCCGAAGAAGGAATATGCATACAACGCAAACCTTCAGTACAAAGCTGCACCGGACAGCTACTTTAAGCAGCCTGCAAACCACGGTACAGTAGTCAAGGAAAACTATACAGGTATCAACGGCAACAAGAACATGTACGTTTATCTCCCTTACGGCTATGACAAGTCAAAGAAGTACAATGTCTTCTACCTGATGCACGGCGGCGGAGAAAGCGAAGAAACATGTTTCAATGACAACAACATCAACATTGACATTATGCTTGACAACATGATCGCAAACGGCGATATCGAACCGATGATCGTTGTA
>CADAPI010000084.1 GCA_902789705.1 uncultured Ruminococcus sp. | reverse complement strand
ATGTGCTTGGACTGAAATTTTCACATATCTCTGCATACAATACACTGAAAAATATTCGTATATCTCTGCAGAAAAAACTGGAGAGACAGCCTCTCGGCACGATCCATGACTTAGGAAACGGAAGAATCAAAAAGCTCTTTACGGATGATATTGAAATGGTCGAGCTGATTCTTGCCCATGCTATTCCTGAAGGAATTTCAAATCTCTCTATGGCACTGATCGCAATTGTCTGCATGTTCTTTGCAGACTGGAAACTTGCTCTGCTTGCACTCTGTTCTCTTCCACTCGGCCTGTTTGCAATGGGGATGATGTTCAAGGCAGGTATGGCTAAAATGAATGATTATTATATGTCTGCTGCCAAAATGAATTCAACGATAATTGAGTATGTAAACGGTATGGAAGTAGTCAAGGTGTTCGGACGTGACGGTGAATCCTATAAGCGTTATGAGAATGATATTAAAAGCTACCGCGATTTTACGCTTGCATGGTACAGAATCTGCTGGCCGTGGATGGCTCTCTATACTGCTCTTATTCCGTGTGTTGCGCTCGTGATGCTTCCGGTCGGTACAATGATGGTTGCGAAAGGTACTGCTTCACTTGCTGATCTTGTTCTTGTGTTCTGTCTGACGCTGTCTATCGGAGGACCGCTGCTGAAGGCGCTGAACTTTGCAGGTAAATTCCCGCAGCTTAACTACAAGGTTGACGAGATTGAAAAAGCCATGGACAATGCTCCGCTTAAATCTGAAAATCATCCGTTTAACGGAACTTCACATGAAGTAAAGTTTGATGATGTACATTTCGCTTACAAGGAACAGGAAGTACTGCATGGCGTTTCACTGGAACTTGGCGAGGGAACTCTTACCGCTCTGATCGGTGAATCGGGCAGCGGCAAATCTACGCTGGCCAAGCTTCTTGTACATTATTATGACCTGAACGGAGGTAAGATATCTCTCGGAGGTCAGGACATTACAGATATGAGCATTGAAGCTCTTAATGATAACATTTCCTATGTTTCACAGGAACAGTTCTTATTCAACACGACTCTGTATGATAATATTCTTATTGGTAAACCTGATGCTACCCGTGAAGAAGTGCTTGCGGCAGCTGACAAGGCTCAGTGCAGTGAATTTCTTGAGCATCTTCCTAAGGGCATTGATACTATGGCTGGTGACGGCGGTAAACAGCTTTCCGGTGGTGAACGCCAGCGTATCTCACTTGCAAGGGCGATACTGAAAAATGCACCAGTTATTGTACTTGATGAAGCGACAGCGTTTATCGATCCTGAAAACGAGGAAAAAATGAATGCTGCAATAGGTGAGATTATAAAAGGTAAAACCGTCCTTGTCATTGCTCATCGTTTACAGACGATCGTTAATGCAGATAAAATATGTGTTATGAAAGACGGAAATATCATTGCCGCCGACACTCATGAAAAGCTTCTTAAGAGCTGTGAGGAATATCAGAAACTCTGGAACAGCAGTGAAGCCAGAGCAAACTGGACGATTGGAAATGAGGTGAAAGCATGATCAGTATGATAAAGCGTATCCTTGATGTGTCGGATAAATATAAGGGAAGAATATACGGAGCAATGGTCCTGTCATTTTTTAAAGGTATGCTGATGAAGGCTCCTGCAATTGCAACATTTATGATCGTATCAGCTTTCATCGACGGAGAACTTACGAAGAAGGCGGGCGTTTATGCTGCTATTGCTCTTGTACTCAGTGTTGCAGTACAGGCAGTTTTTCAGAATATAGCTGACAGACTGCAAAGTGCTGCTGGTTACATGATATTTTCAGATATGCGTATGAAACTCGGTGAACATCTCCGACACCTTCCGATGGGATTTTTCACAGAAGGAAATATCGGACGAATCAGCTCGGTACTTTCTACGGATATGGTCTTCATCGAGGAAAACTGCATGATGGTTCTTGCAGATGTAATGAGCTACCTGTTCTCACAGATTATTATGATACTGTTTATGTTTTTCTTTGAATGGAGAATCGGTCTTGCTTCACTTGCTGTTACTGTTTGCATGATAATACTTGGCAGAGGAATGGTAAAAAAAGATCTTTCTCATTCAAAGGAAAGACAGGATGCCTTTGAAACACAGACTAAAGCGGTACTTGATTTTACAGAAGGGATCGGTATTATCAAGACATATAATCTGCTTGGTGAAAAATCAAAGGAACTGACAGACAGCTTTGAAAACAACTGCAAAGTCAATCTTGGCTTTGAAGAGGCACATGCACCATGGTCACGTGGGGTTAATATGATCTACGGCGCCGGTACTGTACTGCTTCTCATAGTTTCAACTTGTCTGTATTATAAAGGTGCAATGCCGCTTAATTACTACATCGGTATGCTGCTTTTCCTTTTCGACCTGTTTGTACCGATCAAGGCATTCTATTCTGAGGCGGCGAGACTTACAGTAATGAGTGCCTGCCTGGACAGAATAGAAGCACTTTTTTCAGAAAAGCAGCTTGATGACAACGGTACACAGACTCTTACAGACAGCGATGCACCTGAAATTGAATATAAAAATGTAACATTTGCCTACGATCAGAAAGATGTTCTCAAAGACGTTTCCTTCAAAGCTGATAAGGGCACAATGACTGCACTGGTCGGCCCGTCCGGCGGCGGCAAATCTACTATCGCAAGCTTGCTTACACGTTTCTGGGATGTTAAATCCGGAGAAATACTTCTGAGGGGTACTGACATCCGAAAGATTCCGCTTGCAACACTCATGGACAATATCAGTATGGTGTTCCAGCGTGTTTATCTGTTTCAGGATACCGTTTACAACAATATTGCACTCGGCAGACCGGATGCAACCCGTGAAGAGATCATTGAAGCAGCCAAAAAGGCACGATGCTATGATTTCATTATGGAACTTCCGGACGGTTTTGATACAGTGATAGGTGAAGGCGGAGCTTCTCTCTCAGGCGGTCAGGCACAGCGTTTGTCAATTGCAAGATGTATCCTGAAAGATTCGCCTATAGTAATTCTTGATGAAGCGACCGCAAGTGTGGATGCTGACAATGAAAGCTACATTCAGCAGGCGATATCCGAGCTGTGCAAGGGTAAGACGCTGTTAGTCATTGCTCACAGGCTCAATACTATCGCTCATGCGGATAACATCATAGTCATAAAGGATGGTCAGATTGCTGAGTCAGGAAATCATGACAGCCTTATGAAAACTGAAGGTATCTATCACTCTATGATAACTAAACGTGCAGTAAGCACGGGATGGAAAAACTAAAATACTATATATTTCATACAGAAACTTTTAAAGTAAGCCGTTCATAATTGGACGGCTTTTTTCTTTGTCATGTCTTTAAATTACTGTTAGCATATGCTATAATATAATTATAAGTTATCCTGTGCTAACTATAAAAATATTTCAGAAAAGAGGAAAAGATAATGGATAATAAATGGAACAAAAAGAACGCTTTATTGATGGTGATTTATGTTGTCATATATGTTGTTATGACAGTTATAGTATGCGTACTTGGATCGGTACATCCGTTTTTCTTTGTTTGCTATCAGATCACTGCGGGATTGATTGTAACAGGTGTAGCAGCAAAAACGTTTGATAAAGTCAGAGCGCCCGGAGCTGCATGCTGTTTGTCACTTGGAATGATCCTGACGTTCCTTGCAATGCAGGATGCGAATATGTGGCATTGTCTTCCTGTAGTTATCATTGCAGTACTTGCAGAGATTGTCCGTCTTATGTTTAAGTATAACTCAGTTAGCAATATGATAGCCGCGGTTATCATGTCCTTCTCATCATTCGGATATTACGGACAGATCTGGTTTAACCGTGATTATACTTATGAATGCGCAGTAGAGGAGATGCCGGTAGGATATGCTGAATCTCTTATGAATCTCAGCCCAGCGTGGGCTTTTCCGGTTGTAATTATAATTGGAACAGTATTGGCATTTGTTAATTACAACATAACTAAAAAACTGTTTAAGTAACTTCATTATCTAAAGAGAAAATAGATGAAGAAGCTTTACAAAAAATATAAAAAAAGAATATTTGGTAAAGAAAATGGGAGGAAACAAAATGGCAGCAACAGTTGAATTTAAGGATGTAGTGAAAATCTACGGAAAGGGCGAGGGAAAACAGGTCGCAGTAGACCATGTTAGCTTTACCATTGAAGAAGGCGAGTTCGTGGTTATCCTCGGGCAGTCAGGTGCCGGAAAGTCTACTGTACTTAACATGCTTGGGGGAATGGATGTTCCTACAGAAGGTAAGGTTTTTGTTGACGGAAAGGAAATATCCTCGTATAACGACAAAAAGCTTTCTGAGTACCGTGCAGATACTATCGGTTTTATTTTTCAGTTCTACAACCTGCTTCCGGGACTTACGGCATATGAAAACGTCGCTCTTGTAAAGGATATAAAGAAATCTGCTCTTAGTCCGGATGATATGCTTGAACGTGTAGGCCTTGCCGATCAGAAGAATAAATTCCCGACTCAGATGTCAGGCGGTCAGCAGCAGAGAGTATCAATTGCACGAGCTCTTGCAAAGAACCCTAAGATAATCCTCGGTGATGAACCTACTGGTGCGCTTGATTCCGAAACAGGTAAACTGGTTATTGATTTGCTGCAAAAGCTGTCAACAGAGCACGGGAACACCGTTATTCTTGTTACGCATAATGCAGATATTGCGAAGTGTGCGAATCGTATTATTCACATGAGAAACGGAAAGATAAAGTCAATAAAGACAAATGAGAATCCGCTGTCCGTAAATGATATAGAATGGTGAGGTGACAGCAATGCTCAGAAGAAAAATGCTTCGTGACATAAAGGCGAACTTTGCACAGTTCTTTTCGATCATGCTGCTTTCACTGATAGCTATGTGGTGCTATACCGGATTTCAAGCAAATGTAATCGGCGGCAACAAAGCAAGAAGTGATTTCGAAAGCAGTTCGAATTTTGCTGACGGCTGGATATACGGATCTGATTTCAGCGAAGAACAGGAAGAGAAAATTGAAGAAATAAGCGGTATTAAGGACGTACAGCGACGTACTGAGGTGCTCGGAAAGGCCGATGAAAAGTACAACACGGCGGAAATTTACTGCTATTTTCAGAATGATAAAGTTGTGACAATCCCTCGCACTACAGAAGGTGCAGACTTCGATGCAAATGACGAAGACGGTTTGTGGCTGTTCAGCAGATTTGCAGAAACATGGGGGATTAAAGTCGGCGACAAATTCACTGTTCACGTAATGGGTTTTGACATTGAAAAGAAAGTAAAGGGTCTTGTTGTTACACCTGAATATGAATTTGCGTGTGCTTCGACTGATACAGATACCGACTTTCATAACATCGGTTTCGCTTATATGTCTCAGAAAGTCCTGCCTGAGGAAATGCGCATAAATAACGAGATAATATTCACCTGTGACGGAAAATCACTTAAGTATGAAGATGATATCGCAAAGGCTCTTGATGATAATTACGCTTTTCTCGCTGACAGAAACAGTATCAGAGGCTGGTATCAGCTTTCAGATGAACTTGCACAGCACGACAGCTTTTCGTATATCTTCTCCTTCGTATTCGTTGCTATCGCACTTCTTGTTATCATTACGACCATGAAACGAATGATAACTCAGCAGAGAACGCAGATAGGTACACTTAACGCGCTCGGAATGAAAAAGCGTAAGATAATGTTCCATTATCTCAGCTACAGTTTTGTGCTTTCAGTAACAGGCTGTGCACTTGGCATTATTCTCGGAATTTATACGTTCGGCAGACTAATGGTAAATATGTTCAGCCAGTTCTATACTCTTCCTGACTGGCAGCCGGGATTCAGTTACAAGAGCATAATTGTTGCAGCTGTTCTCGTTCTGATATGCACAGGAACATCATATTTCAGCTGCAGTCAGATACTTAAGATCCATCCGTCAGAAGCACTCAGACCTGCAGCAGCAAAATCCGCAAAACCGTGTGTTTTTGAGAAACTTCCTTTCTGGGACAAACTGAATTTCAATGCAAGATACAATCTCAGAGATATTTCCCGTTCAAAAATGCGAGCTTTCATGGGTGTTTTCGGTACCTGTATGGGCATGATGATAATGGAACTCGGACTTGGTGCCTATGATACAGTCGATTATGTACGTGAATGGTATTTCCATGATATACAGAATTATGAGTATCAGGTGATTCTGAACGACAGCTGCACTATCGAACAGGCGGAAGAATTAAAAGAAGAAAATGACGGCGAACTTGTCGCTATGGAAGCTGTATCAATTGCAGCGAAAGATCATCCGACTTCCGATGGTATTATTAGCTGTAAACTTGCAGTTACTGAGGGAGAACAGCTGTACTGCGTATCTGATACAGAACTCAAAACAAAGCCTATTCCAAGAGGTACTGTTGCGCTTACTATGAAACAGGCAAGAAAACTTGGACTTTCTGAGGGAGATAACGTGTACTGGAAAACAGCGACTGGCGATAAGTGGAATGAAAGTAAGATCGGCCTTATTTCCCGTCATCCGAATATAACAGGTATCACCATGATGCGTGAGGACTATGAAAAGGCAGGAATGACATTCAGACCGGTTATGATGGTGTCTGAAGATAACTGCGAAAAAGCAGCTGATAATAAGTGCGTTTCCGCTGTACACAGTATGACAGACCTGATAGAAGCTTTTGACAAGATGATGGAGATAATGAATCTTCTTGTGTACTTCATGGTGTTATTCTCAGTTCTTCTGATAGTTATAGTTCTCTATAATTCCGGAAATCTTTCATTCAATGAACGCGAAAAGGAATTTGCAACTCTTAAAGTGCTTGGCTTCAAGAGCGGTGCGATCCGTAAACTGCTCTCTACACAGAACCTGTGGTTATCGATTATAGGCTGTATCTGCGGACTCCCTCTCGGACGTGTACCGCTGCAGGCTATGATGGACTCTAACGGTGATGCAGTTGACTGGCCGTGTTATTTAGCCCCGTCTACATATATTATCTCAGCAGCGTTTGTTATGACTGTATCTGTTCTTGTAAGTTTCCTGTTCTCACGCAGAATTAAGAAGATAGATATGGTTGAAGTTCTTAAAGGTATGGAATAAGAGGTGAATGAGTATGCTTCTTACGGTATTTCTTTCAATTGTATTCTGCGCAGCTATATCTCTGATGCTGTTGTCAGCTGTAGCGTTTATTCAGAATGAAAAATTCTTTTCATCTGCTCCTAAAGAGGCGCAGGCACTCCTGAAACCACGAACAAAAGAACTGTTTTACGGTGCCAGGAGGGTAGGATGGACACTTATGCTTTTCAGTTTCCTGATGATAGCAGGTGTAGGTGTCATATCGATATGGGACGGCTTCAGAAGCAATTTTACTTTCAGGCAGTTTTTTCTGAGGTTCGTTACCATATTTACTGTTTACAAGCTTTACGACATGATTTGTTTTGACTGGTTTCTGCTTTGCAGATTCAGGTTTTTCCAGTTCTATTTTCCTGAGGTCGAAAGCGTATACACCGGCAGAAAATACGGGTATAACATTAAAAGTCAGTTATTAAAGCTGTTTGTAATTTTCCCTGCGGCTTCTGCGCTTACAGCATGGATCTGCAGTTTGTTTTGATTACGGTTTATTTTTGTTATATCGTTGTTCTGTCGGACGGAGTTGTTAAGGAATCAGGAAGACCTGATGAACTTATGAAGAAAAACGGTATTTTCGCCGGAATGGTAAAAGCTCAGGCAGAAGGACAGGAATGGGCTTTAAACTGAGATTACAGTTAATCCCGTTTGTTTTTAAATCCGCAGTTAGTGACAACTAACAAAACTTGAAACAAGAAGAGGACGTATATGGAAAATATAATTATTATTGCTGTACTGGCCGTTGTTCTGTTTTTTGCATTGAAAGGTACAGTTAAACATTTAAAAGGGGAAGGCGCTTGCTGCGGCGGCGCAAAAACCATAAAAGAACCGGATAAAAAGCTGTCAGGCCCAGTTATAAATAAAAAAGTGTTCAGGATCGATGGTATGCACTGTCAGAGCTGTGCCAACCGTGTGAAGCGTGCTATCAACGGGATCGACGGAGTATCAGCAAAGCTCGATCTCATCAAGAGAGAGGCTGTTGTAAAGTACGAAAAAGAAGTAGCCGATGAAACTCTTGTAAAAGAGATCGAAAATCTTGGATATAAGGTCGTTTCGATTCACTGATCACCCGCTGAAGAAAGTGTTTTCTTAACTTTTTATCGTGATATTAAAAGCCTTTCGGAAATAAAACGAAAGGCTTTTTTGCTTTTGTACGGTTGCTAATAAACGTTGATTATGATATACTTAGTAGAGAAAACTGAAAGGAGAATCCCGTATGCTGAGAGTGTATTTTGGTGACAGAGAAAATTCTGTTTATTAATGAATGACAGAAAACTCATCGTACACAATATGGATGAATTTATAGATGCAGATGTTAAGTATTTGCGGAAGGGTCAGTCTTGAATGGTGCACCTTCGGTGCAATTTAAATAAAGTTCCTGACGAAACTTCACTTGCACCGTTTATGAAAATGTACGCCTTCGGCGTGCTATTATAAAAATCGGAGCCTTGGGTCCGATTTAACGTATTAACGGGACGCTTAAAGCCTTTATTTGAACGGAGTGTGAATTACATGAGAAAATTATTAGCAGGAGCTATAAGCCTTATTCTTGTTTTTTCATTAGTTATTATATCTGTTAGTGCCGAAGAAACCGTTAGCATAGTGGATTATGATAAAGCAATAACCAGCGCGGAGAATGACTCTATACTTGGCGATATGGATTCAGACGGAAAGGTATACGTAAAAGATGCGTTACTATTACAGGATTATCTGATAGGCTCTCTTTATATAAATCTTTCTGACCCTAAAGCAGCTGATTTAAATGCCGACGGAAAAGTTAATATAGTCGATTTCAGCCTTTTGAAGAATAAAATTCTTGGATTACCTGCTGATTATTTTGAAAAGAGACCATTGATGATGGATGATGTATATGCTCTGGCTGAAAAAGAAACAGCTATTACGTGGGAAGATCTGAATAATTTTGAAGGCAGTATCGATAACAGAACAGCTGTATATCATATTTATGATAACAGGTATGATATTATTGCCTCTTTTACAGATGAACCGGTTCCTGCTGCTGTAGATCTCATGGATGGTCTTAGTTCATACTGGATTACTCTTGATCTTAACAGGAATTCACGTAAACAGACAGAGGCGTTTTTAAATTCTGAACATAAATTACCTAATATAACTGTTAATAACATCAAAAGTGGAACGTTAACGATTTTGTCCCATGGCGAAGAAAAAAAGCACGTTTTTAATAATTCTGGTTTATATTATTTGGCAGCGGCAATTAAAAATATATTTGCATGTAAAGAAGCAACAGATGAATGGAAATCAAATGAGACAGAAAAAGTCAGATATGAACTTGAATTCAGCGATGGTAGTACATCTGAAATTCTGATAATGAGTTCATATATAGTTATTGACGGCAAAGGATATATTGCTTCTACAGAGGAATGTGAAAGAATGACTAAATTCGCAGGATACAGTAATTATTTTGTTCCGGAGGAATAACCTTACTGTTGTGTAAAATGTACGCCTTCGGCGTGCTATTATAAAAATCGGAGCCCCGGCTCCGATTTATTTTTTAGCTGTACGAAAATGAGTCTGTTGTTCAAATTGCATATTATGCGCTATGTTCTGCTTGATTTTTTTATATTCAAAATTCCCTTTTGTACGATGCATAACTTATTGTAATGTGTTAAAATATAAATGAAGCTTTTAAAACGGATACTAAAAAAAAGGAGGAATAGAAATGAAAAAAACAGCAGTAACAGCAGCGGTATCATCTTTATTGACTGCTGCGTTCGTGTTATCAGTAACAAATGTATTCGATGGAGCGGTCGATGCACACTCGGTCTACAACTGTGACGTAAACGGTGACGGAGTTATCAATGTAATGGATCTTA
>CADAPI010000083.1 GCA_902789705.1 uncultured Ruminococcus sp. | reverse complement strand
TATTTAAGTTTGAAAAGAACATACCCTGCACCCATTATCATAAAAAGCTGGATAAGCTGTTCCAGCAGAACTGTATTCATATTTAACATCCTTTCGCTGTCAGTGATTCACTGATCAGAACGATTTAAGCCGGCGAGGAAAATGCAGGGTTTCCCCGTTTCCTGTGCTTATTTATTAAGGAAACGCTGATTTATTCATAAATCAGCGTGGGGCTCCGGGGCGAAGCCCCGCAAATCCCACCTCCGGAAATGCGGCAAAGCCGGATTTCCGATATAATCAGTGTTTCCTTAACAGACCATGTTTCTTATTCTGTAAGGTACTGTTCGCAGAGCTTCTGCAGTCTTACATCAACAAGAGCTTCAGTGAGAATACCGTCTTCCGTGTATTCCTCAGAAATGATCCTGCCGTTTTCACGAATCTTTCCGGCAAGACCGCTCTGACTGTATGGTATAAGAAGCTTCATATTTTTCAGAGTCTCCGGCAGATATTCAGATACGAGGGGAAGAAGTTCATCAAATCCTGTCTTCTCCTTTGCGGAAATACGTACCTGCGGAAGATCAGAAGGAAGCTTTATTGCCGGATCGCCCTTGTCGCACTTGTTAAGTACATAAATATGAGGTGTTTCCTCGCAGCCGAGTTCAGCAAGAAGATCATGTGTGACCTTTACCTGTTCGGCAGCCTCCGGTGATGATGAATCGATGATCTCAATAATAAGATCTGATTCCGCAGCTTCTTCAAGGGTGCTTTTGAAAGCTTCGACAAGACTGTGAGGAAGTCTTCTGATAAGTCCTACAGTATCAATAAGCATAACGCTTCTTCCGTCAGGAAGTTCGATCGAGCGTGACGTTGTGTCAAGCGTTGCAAAAAGCTTGTTCTCTGCCAGAACACCGGCTTCAGTGAGAGCATTAAGCAGAGTTGACTTGCCCACGTTGGTATATCCGACTATGGCTGCAGTAAGAACGCTGTCCTTCTTTCTTCGTGCTCTCATTCGTTTTCTGCGCTCGCCGAGGTTCCTAAGTTCCTCCTCAAGAGCAGTGATACGGCGTTTTATATGTCGACGGTCTGTTTCAAGCTTGGTCTCGCCCGGACCTCTTGTACCGATACCGCCGCCGAGACGTGACATTTCAACACCCATACCGGTAAGACGCGGCAGTCTGTACTTCTGAAGAGCAAGCTCAACCTGCAGCTTACCTTCACTTGTTCTGGCTCTTGCCGCAAAAATATCGAGAATGAGCATTGTTCTGTCGATAACGCGGACATCGGTGATATCTTCGATATTTCTTATCTGTGTCGCACTAAGTTCATGGTCAAATACGATAAGTTCCGCTTCAAGGTCCTTGCAGATACCAGCCAGCTCCTCAAGTCTTCCTGCACCCATACAGAAACCCGGATCGAAAGCAGGCTTTTTCTGTGTTATAACTCCCACCACTTCGCCGTCAGCTGTTTTCGCAAGTTCTTCAAGCTCGGCAATGGAACTTTCCACGTCATATTCTCCCGTGTCCACGGCAGCAAGTATTACTTTGGTTTTCTTTGTTTCCTGATCCATCAGTTCTCCTTTTATATTTATCGTGCATAGACGCAAACGCAGATATGCATATCGTTTTTATTATTATAAAAAACATGAACCAAATATTTCGGTTCATGTTTTTTAATTACTATTCAAAAAATCCTGAATCTGAAAAAGTCTTCTGTTCTTCTCCGTAACAGTCCGGATATATTACGCCTCTGTTGTCGTAAAACAGAATAACGGAAAACAGAACTATATACGCAACGGAATTAACAAGAACAGAAGCGTACACACGTACATTGAATACTATCGCAAAACATGCAAGCATGCATATTACTGCTGCTACAGTTGTGGCTTTCTGTAAAACCGTGTTTTCCTTTTCGATGAGCATATAGAACATAACTACTGCCGTTGAGAATACACAGTGTGAAATAATAAGTGCTTTTGAAGCCGGCGTATAGAACTCTGAAACATCTATCAGGTTGAAATCGCAGATCATAATTATAAATTCCATCAGAAAATAGACGGACATTGCGATCTTCAGCGGCAGACGACCTCTGAGTTTAACTGCATAGCCAACCACGTTCAGCAGCATAAGAAGAAAACCTGAAACTTCAATTGCATAGGCAATAGCTTCAATTACAGGTACTATGTTGCCTGTTCTGAGGTAGTAGGAATAATAGATGAGAGTTACGATGATGAACAGAACAAACATGCTGTTGGCAAGAAGACCTACCCATGTAAGTCCTCTGAAGGTTTTGATTTTGTCAAGACGGCTCAATCAGATCACCTCACATCGGGTTTTACTGATCTTCAGCTGCAAGAGCTCTCGCACCGATATCAGTACGGAAATGATGATTTTCAAATGAGATTTTCTTTACACAGCTGTATGACTGGTCAAGAGCTTCCTTAAGTGTTTTGCCTGTTGCAGTTACGTTAAGTACACGTCCGCCTGCTGTAAGGAACTTTCCGTCATCATACTTTGTGCCGGCATGGTAAACGAATGCGCCGCTTACCTGTCCCTTGGCATCAAGACCGCTAATTTCCTTGCCGGTCTCGTATTTTTTCGGATATCCGCCGCTTGCCATTACTACGCATGCTGCAGATTCATTTTTCCATCTTACGTTTACTGTATCGAGCTTGTCATCATAGATAGCCATCATGATGTCGATGATGTCTGTATCAAGAAGCGGAAGTACTACCTGTGTTTCAGGATCACCGAAACGACAGTTGTATTCTATTACCTTAGGACCCTTTGGTGTGATCATAAGACCGAAGTAAAGACATCCCTTGAACGTTCTGCCTTCATTGTTCATCGCTTCAATAGTCGGTCTGAAGATAGTCTTCATACATTCTTCAGCAACCTTGTCAGTATAGTAAGGGTTAGGAGCTACAGTTCCCATACCGCCTGTGTTGAGACCCTGGTCTCCGTCAAGAGCTCTCTTGTGATCCATTGAAGAGATCATAGGCTTAAGAGTCTTTCCGTCTGTGAAACAGAGAACTGAAACTTCAGGACCTGTAAGGAATTCTTCAACAACGATCTTTGAGCCGCTTGCACCGAAGATCTTGTCTTCCATAATAGACTTGACTGCATCCTCAGCTTCTTCGAAGTTCTGTGCAATGATAACGCCCTTGCCGAGTGCAAGACCGTCAGCCTTGATTACTGTAGGATATTCGTTCTTTTCCTTGATGAAGTTTACAGCTTCGATAGCAGATGCGAATACGTTGTATTCAGCTGTCGGAATGTTGTACTTCTTCATAAGATCCTTTGAGAATACCTTGCTGCCTTCGATTATAGCAGCTGCCTTGTTAGGCCCGAAAGTAGCGAATCCTTCCTTGTTGAGAGCATCTACCATACCGAGAACAAGCGGGTCATCAGGTGCTACAACTACGAGATCAGCACTTACCTTCTTTGCAAGTTCAACGACACCTTCAATATCAGTAGCCTTGATATCGCTGAAACATTCAGCATATCTTGAAATACCGCCGTTACCAGGTGCACAGTAGATCTTGTCAACCTTTTCGCTTTCATGTATCTTCATTACGAGGGCATGTTCACGTCCGCCGCCGCCTACTACAAGTACATTCATGGGAATAATACCTCCTTGTTATATAAACGTATATCGCAGCTGCACATAGTACACTGCGATATACTGATATAAAATCAAATAAATTCAAATAGTGTAAGAGTTATCAGTGATGGAAAAGTCTTATGCCTGTGAATGCCATGGCAATGTTGTACTTGTTGCATGTCATGATAACATGATCATCTCTGATAGATCCGCCTGGTTCAGCAATGTAAGCAACACCGCTCTTCTTGGCTCTTTCGATGTTGTCACCGAACGGGAAGAATGCGTCAGAACCGAGGCAAACGTCCTTGTTCTTAGCAAGCCATTCCTTCTTTTCAGCTGGTGTGAGAACTTCAGGCTTAACCTTGAAGAGTGTCTGCCAAACTCCGTCAGCAAGAACGTCTTCGTATTCGTCAGAGATATAAACGTCAATTGTGTTATCTCTGTCAGGTCTTCTGATATCGTCAACGAACTGGAGACCCATAACCTTTGGATGCTGTCTTAACCACCAGATATCTGCCTTGTTACCTGCAAGTCTTGTGCAGTGGATTCTTGACTGCTGACCTGCACCGATACCGATTGCCTGGCCGTTCTTAACGTAGCAAACTGAGTTTGACTGTGTATACTTAAGTGTGATAAGAGCGATTACGAGGTCATCCTTCTTGTCAGCAGGAATGTCCTTGTTGTCTGTTACGATGTTTGTGAGCATGTCGTTGTCGATCTTGAGCTCATTTCTACCCTGTTCGAAAGAAACACCGTAAACCTGCTTTGTTTCTACAGGAGCTGGAACATAGTCAGCATCGATCTTGATTATGTTGTATGTACCCTTTCTCTTTGACTTGAGAATTTCGAGAGCTTCAGGTGTGTATGATGGAGCGATGATACCGTCTGAAACTTCTCTCTGGATCATCTTTGCTGTGCATGCGTCGCATTCATCTGAAAGTGCGATGAAGTCGCCGTATGAAGACATTCTGTCTGCGCCTCTTGCTCTTGCATAAGCAGCAGCCATTGGTGTGAGTTCACCAAGATCATCAACAAAGTAGATCTTTGCTTCTGTTTCTGTAAGCGGCTTGCCGATAGCAGCACCTGCTGGTGATACGTGCTTGAAAGATGTAGCAGCGCAGTAACCAGTAGCAGCCTTGAGTTCCTTTACGAGCTGCCAGCCGTTGAAAGCATCAAGAAGATTGATGTAGCCAGGCTTGCCGTTAAGAACTTCAATTGGAAGATCCTTGCCGTCAGCCATGTAAACTCTTGAAGGCTTCTGGTTTGGATTACAGCCGTATTTTAAAAGCATTTCATTTGCCATTGTAATTTCCTCCGAATCAGATCTTTTCAAATTTGTTTATGATCTTAGTTTCTTCTGCACCTGTTGCGATGTCGATGTAACGAACGAAAAGAGAAACCTTGTTGTCAGCATTAAGAGAATCCCAGAGCTTAGCTGCGAATTCATTTATATCATCAGGAACAGAGATCTTTTCAGGTTCGCCTTCAAAGCTTGGAAGCGGATTTCCGTCACCCATATATGTGTGGATGAAGTGACCTGTACCTGCGATAGGTGTTGCATAGTTGTATGTGAATCTTTCTACGCATGATGGATCGCCGTCTGCAGATTTGAGAATAGACATTGAGTAGTTGTACCTGCCGTTTTCGATCTCCATGATACCTGAGATTCTAGGTGTGTAGTTAGGAGCATCGTCTTCATATTCTCTTTCTCTGAGAGACTGTTCGAAAGTCTGGCCCTTAGCCATGTTATCGTAAATAGTGTCTGTCTGGTCACCGTTTGTTACGATAGTGATGTTGCCGAGCTTTCTTACCGGTGCATAGATGATAAGATGCGGATCAGAGAGCTTTGAAGGATCAGCAGCTTCTGTTACGATACCGTCATTAGTAGCAGTAAATACACGGTTACGTGAGTTTACGCTTCTGCCCATGATAAAGTATGCAGTAGCAGCTTTCTTTCCGTCAGCTGATCTGCCTATAACTATACCTCTGCCAGGATATGAATTCTTTTTAAGTTCTTCATAAATGTCGAGCATTTTCATAAGTAAGGTTTCTCCTATGTAATTTTATTAAACTGTACTTCCGGCAAATGATTCTCCCGGAAGTACACATCATTTATGTTAATCAGTCAACGTAAGCCTTTCCGTTACGGATCGAAATACGGTCTTCACAGAAAAGTGAAACAGCCTTAGGAAGCAGCTTCCATTCTACGTTTTCCATTATTCTTCTCTGAAGCACTTCAGGTGTATCATCGTTTTCGATGTTTACCGTTCCCTGAAGAATGATCGCACCAGCGTCTGCTTCTTCGTTTACAAAGTGGATCGTAGCTCCTGAAACCTTAACACCGTATTCAAGCGCTTTTTCATGAACTTTAAGTCCGTAGAAACCTTCACCGCAGAATGACGGGATAAGTGCAGGATGAACGTTAATAATCTTATAGGAATACTTTTCAGTAACGCACTTGTCAAGGATCGTCATGAATCCTGCAAGTACTATAAGATCTGCCTTCTGTTTATCAAGTTCTGCAAGAATAGCCTTGCTGTAGGAAACACTGTCCCCAAATTCCTTTCTTGGAATAACAACAGTGCTTATTCCGGCTTTTGCAGCTCTTTCAAGTGCGTAGGCATCAGGATTGGATGAGATAACACAGGTGATTTTGCCGTTTTTTATCTCACCGCGGGCTTCAGAATCTATAAGAGCCTGAAGGTTTGTGCCGCCGCCCGATACGAGAACAACGATATTTTTCATCAGTTATCCCCCGTATTACTTGATTATTACGCCTTCTTCGCCGTTTACGAGTTCACCGAGGATGTAAGCATCTTCACCGGCAGCCTTAAGAGCAGCAATTGCTTTGTCTGCATCGTTCTTGTCAACAACAACGATCATGCCGACACCCATGTTGAATGTATTGAACATGTCTCTTTCAGGAATATTGCCTGTCTTAGCGATAAGATCGAAGATAGGAAGTACCTTAACAGCTGATCTTTCGATAGAAGCTGTGATGCCTGCAGGAAGTGAACGCGGAATGTTTTCGTAGAAACCGCCGCCTGTAATATGTGAGATAGACTTTACATTTACAGCCTTAAGAAGTTCAAGAACAGGCTTTACATATATCTTTGTAGGTGTAAGAAGAACTTCACCGAGAGTCTTGCCAAGATCACCGTAGTGACGTGCGAGGTTCTGTTCGCTTACTGTAAACACCTTTCTTACAAGTGAGAATCCATTTGAGTGAACACCGCTTGAAGGAAGAGCGATCATAACGTCCCCTGCCTTCTGTGTTTCATTTCTGATGATCTTGTCCTTGTCAACAACACCAACTGTGAAACCAGCGAGGTCATATTCATCTTCAGGATAGAAACCAGGCATTTCTGCAGTTTCGCCGCCGATAAGAGCAGCACCTGACTGTACGCATCCTTCAGCAACACCTGAAACGATGTTTGCTACCTTTTCAGGATAGTTCTTGCCTACTGCAATGTAGTCAAGGAAGAAGAGTGGCTTTGCGCCGCAGCAGATAACGTCGTTTACACACATAGCAACGCAGTCGATACCAACTGTGTCGTGCTTGTCCATAAGGAAAGCAATCTTTAGTTTTGTACCAACTCCGTCTGTACCTGAAACGAGTACCGGCTTGCTGATACCAGTAAGATCAAGTTCAAAAAGGCCGCCGAATCCGCCGATGCCTGAGAGAACTCCGCTTGTCATTGTCTTTGCAACATGAGCCTTCATGAGCTCTACAGCCTTATAACCAGCTGTTACGTCAACGCCGGCTTCTTTATAGCTTTCTGAAAAACTTTTCATTTATTATCCTCCGTATGAGTTGTTTGTCCGCGTCATTCCTTGCCGTCCCAGCAGTAGCTGCAGAGGTTGCATGCCGGAAGACCGATTGCCTTTACAGTTCCTTCAAGTGACTGGAACTCAAGTGATGTAAGCTTAAGTCTCTTACAGATCTCGTTTCTGAGTCTCTGGCCGCGTTCAGTGTTTGTATCGCTGTATTCAGCAATGTACTTAACGCCTTCAGCACCTTCGAACTCATCTATGATTTTTCTTGCGATAAGATCAAGTTCTGAATTGCTTCTTGAGAAGTTGAGATATTTGCATCCGTACATGATTGGCGGACAAGCAGATCTCATGTGAACTTCCTTAGCACCGTTTGCGTAAAGGAATTCAACTGTTTCGCGAAGCTGTGTACCTCTTACGATACTGTCATCAACGAAAAGAAGCTTCTTGCCGCTGATAAGTTCGTGTACCGGAATGAGCTTCATCTTGGCAACCTGATTTCTGATTGTCTGGTTCTGAGGCATGAAGCTTCTCGGCCATGTAGGAGTGTACTTGATAAATGGTCTTGCAAACGGGATACCGCTTCGGTTAGCATAACCGATAGCATGCGGAACACCTGAATCCGGGATACCGCAGATGTAGTCAACATCAGGAAGCTTGCCGTTTGCCATATCCTGCTCGGCCATTATCTCACCGTTTCTTGTACGCATAACTTCTACGTTTACGCCTTCATAAACAGCTGTAGGATAGCCGTAGTAGGTCCAGAGGAATGAACAGATCTTAAGATCGTTTGTTCTTTCTGAAAGAATATCATAACCCTTTGATGTAAGGTTGATTATTTCGCCAGGTCCGAGTTCATAGCATGTCTCATAGCCGAGTTTCTGGTATGAGAACGACTCGAATGAAAGGCAATATCCGTCCTCACGCTTGCCCACGAGGATAGGAAGTCTTCCTTCTTTGTCCCTGGCAGCGATGATACCGTCCTTTGTAAGTATCATGAGAGATACTGTACCGTTTATTTTCTGCTGAACGTATTTGATACCTTCAGTAAATGTTGGCTTCTGAGCAATAAGAGCACCTACAAGATCACTTGAATTGATGCTTCCGCTGCTCATTGTTTCAAAACTTGCGCAGCCTGAATCGAGAAGTTCCTCTTCAAGTTCGCGTGCATTGTTTATGATACCGATTGTACAGACAGCATATACACCAAGCTTTGAACGAACAAGGATAGGCTGAGGATCTGTGTCGCTGATACAGCCGATACACATGTTTCCTTCCATTTCCTCGATGTCTTTTTCAAACTTTGTTCTGAAAGGAGAATTTTCGATGCTGTGGATAGCTCTCTGGAAACCCTTTGATGCAGAATAAGCGGTCATACCGCCTCTTCTTGTTCCGAGGTGTGAATGATAGTCAGTTCCGAAGAACACATCTGTTATACAGTTGTGTTCTGAAGCAGCTCCAAAAAATCCGCCCATCGATTATTCACCCATAAGTCTCTTCATGATTTCCTGGTAAGCTTCTTCAACGCCGCCCATATCTCTGCGGAAACGGTCCTTGTCGAGCTTTTCGTGTGTTGTGCTGTCCCAGAAACGGCATGTATCAGGTGAGATCTCGTCAGCGAGAATGATCTGATCGTGGAAACGGCCGAATTCGATCTTGAAATCGATAAGATCGATGTTCATCTTCTTGAAGAAGTCCTTCATGAAGTCATTTACCATGAAAGCATACTTTGTGATTGTTTCGATCTCTTCCTTTGTAGCGAGGCCAAGACCGAGTGCATAGTAGTCGTTGATGAATGGATCGCCGAGATCATCGTTCTTGTAGCTGAATTCGAGTGTAGGCTGCTTGAGAGGTGTGCCTTCTTCGATACCGAGCTTCTTTGAGAAGCTTCCTGCTGCTACGTTTCTTACGATTACTTCGAGAGGAACGATCTCAACCTTCTTAACGATGGTTTCACGGTCGTTGATCTCCTTAACGAGGTGTGTAGGAACGCCTGCTTTTTCAAGAAGTCCGAACATGTAGTTTGTCATTCTGTTGTTGATAACGCCCTTGCCGGCAATTGTACCCTTCTTTTCGCCGTTGAATGCTGTAGCATCATCCTTGTATGATACGATTACATAGTCAGGATCAGATGTTGCGAATACCTTCTTAGCCTTTCCTTCGTAAAGCTGTTCAGTTTTCTGTAAATTTTCCATAATAATAACTCCGTTTCCCGCTGTTACGCGATATGTATTACTTTAATTTATTATTAAAATCAGATAAGTTCCTTGATGGTATTCTGGAGCTTCTGATCCTTTTCAGCGATTGTCTTTTTCATCTGAGTCTTCATGTCTGTAAGCTTTGCAGCAAGATCACTGTCTGAAAGGGCAAGAATCTGAACTGCAAGAAGTGCTGCATTGGCTGCACCGTTTATAGCAACTGTTGCTACAGGAACGCCCTTAGGCATCTGTACTGTTGCAAGAAGTGCATCCATACCGTCAAGACGTGATGACTCCATAGGAATTCCGATGACCGGAAGAATAGTATAGGCTGCAAGAACACCTGCGAGATGAGCTGCCATACCAGCAGCAGCAATTATTACTTTCATAAACATCACCTTTCTATTTATTTGTTGC
>CADAPI010000082.1 GCA_902789705.1 uncultured Ruminococcus sp. | reverse complement strand
ATCCTGCGCAGGAATGCTGACGACTGTGAAGGTAAGTATACTCCCCTTTCTGAACTTGCCGTAAAGATAATTGAAAGCAAGAAGGATGCCTATACGTCATCTTCAGCTGCTGTTACAATGCATCATAATCTTAAGGGCGGACTCATTTATCATTCCTACCGTATGGTAAAGGCTGCGGAAACCATCTGCGAAGTCTACAACAATCTTGACAGGGAACTCATGGTATGCGGAGCGGCTCTGCACGACATCGGCAAGATATGGGAATATGAAACCGATCCGACCGGAAATGCTGAATTCACTGTTAGCGGCGTTCTTTTCGGTCATCTCTACATGGGAGCTTCACTTATCAAGAAAAGTGCCGACGGACAGAATTATAATCCGGAAAAGATAAAAATGCTTACCCACATGATACTTGCTCATCACGGTGAGCAGGAATACGGAGCAGTGGTCTCCCCTGCCATCGCTGAAGCATTTGCACTTTACATGATCGACAATCTTGACGCTAAAATGTACGTATTCGACGAACAGCGTGATCTTCTTGGGCCGGGCGGACTTACTGAAAAACGACCTTTCGGAATGGAAAACAGGATTTACGTCCCTGATCTCTGATAACTGCCTGATCATGGCGCACGGGGCGAAGCATTATATCTTCCCGTCATTTCGAAAAGCAATCTGAGGTACTTACCATGTATTTTTACATAAAAAACACTCTTGAAAAAACTGACTCCATCGACTTTAAGAATTCACCGGATCAGTTCGTATCAGTACTTACTTCTGTCGAATGGCTTGAAAACAAGGATAATTTCGACATGGGTATTGAAATGGATATCGACCTTTCATCGGTACATTCAACCAAAGCCGAAGTAAACTACGACTCGCTTACAGGAACATTCTCCGTTCCTGACCGCAGCAACATTTCCGCTCCGAACACCACATTCGCATTTGCTCTCGATGAAAAAGGCATTGTATTTATCGATGACAGCGGACTTGTAAATGACCTTATCGGAAACATCCAGCGCTCAAAAAAATGGGCTAAACCAAGTCTTGAACGTTTTATCTATGACTTTCTCGAACAGATAGTCACAAAGGACCAGAGCATACTTGAAACACTTGACAAGGAGCTGGATGACATTGAATCCGAGATTCTTGCAGGCGGCGGCGAAGATCCTTCCCAGAGAGTAAACAAAATAAGAAGTGATCTCCGCGACATGAGAGTACACTATGAACAGCTGCTTGATCTTACGCAGGAACTTGAAGAGAATGAAAACAACTTCTTCAAGACTGAAAACGTTCGTTACTTCCATCTTTTCTCACAGAGGACTTCAAGACTTCACGACCTCACAAATTCCCTGCGTGAATATTCCATCCAGATACGTGATCTCTACCAGTCACAGCTGGACGTAAGACAGAACCGCATCATGGGTCTTCTCACTATAGTAACAACAGTATTCACCCCGCTCACACTCATCACCGGCTGGTACGGAATGAACTTCAAATACATGCCGGAGCTTGAATACCGTATATCCTACCCTATCGTTATTCTTCTGTGCATAGTTATCGTAATCTCCTGTCTGGCATTCTTCAAAAAGAAAAAGTGGCTTTAATATCAAAGCATTACATAGTTCATATGAGACCGGCAAATCAAATATATTATTACACTGCTGTGATCAGCTTTTCAATAAGATGATCACAGTATTTTTTTGAATAAATAAATTTTTTGCTCACTTAAATGTGACACTTATGCTTTATCATACGATTATATTTACTGAAAGCGGTCACGACTGCTTAAAACAAAATAGTTTCCATCTACAGAAAGGAGGAAAACGGATGACATATGATGAATACAGCAGGCTGGAGACGGAATTACCTGAAAAAGCTCATTCAGCACTGATTGATGAGTACTACAGATATGTAAAAACCATAGTATTCAATCGACTCCGAAGTTTTCCTGTCGAAGACACCGAAGAATGTATGAGTGATATATTTGCAGATGTTTTCTTCAGACTTGGCAAAGGCTCGTTTACGGGTGATATAAAGGCTTATATCGGAACAGTTGCAAGAAATAAAAGTGTGGATCATTTCCGAAGGTGTTCACGAAATTCGGGTCAGACAGTTTACCTGGAAGACGAAACTACTCCGGAGATCCGTTCCGGTGTGAATGTTGCAGATGAAAACGAAAAGAAGGAGCTAAGTCATATTCTTATGGACTGTATCGATTCTCTCGGTGAACCGGATTCATCTATTATAATGAAGAAGTATTATATGGACATGGATTCAAAACAGATAGCTGCCGAACTTGCAATGAAACCATCGGCAGTCAGAATGAGATGCAGCAGAGCGACTTCCAAACTTAAGGAACTGCTTGAAGCCAGAGGTTTTATGGAGGGTATATTATGAATAAAGATATTTTTGATGTACTTGATAACGCTGATGATGAAATGATCGAAAGACTCTCCTCCTTCACAGATGATAATGACGAAGCAAAGAAGAGGATAACAGAAATGAGCGAAAGAAAATATCAGAATCTGAAAGCAGGCATTTCAGAAAACGAAGGAAAAGACAAAAACGAGATAACTATGAATGTCGCAGATAAACGCCCTGTACGCTGGTACAAACCGATCGCTGCAGCAGTAGCTGTCTTTGCAGTGGTCGCCGGTGTAACAAAAGTAACAAGTGAGCTTGAGAAGTATAAAGCCCCATCTGATGATGTGCTGCCTGCAGCCCAGACAGAGACAACCTCCCCTGCACAGTCTGAATCTGTAACTGAGCAGCAGTCAGCTCTTACTGAAGATCAGATGAAAGAGCTGACCGACAGATTCTGTGATTTTTATTATGATTTATTTGATAGTCTTGTCATTCGCCAGTATACGGTTGATAACGAAGGACATTACGTAATAAAAAATCCTGATAATTACGTTGATGTTCAGGATAAAGATCACTACGAGATAAACAATTTTTACGAATTTAGTGATGCACGATTCAATACGCTGGATGAATTCAATGATTACTATTCATGCTTTTTTGATGGTACAGGTATTAAGTTTAACGCCGGAAAAAAATACGATAAACTTGATGGAGAAAAGTTACTGTTTGCAGATGAAACAATTGACGAATATTACCGTAACGGATGGCTCGACGATATGCTCTTTGAATGCGACAATAAACTTTATCTCAATGAAGATATAGTTAGAGATTACCATTACGGTCCGAGTCATATCAGAGAATATTTTTCGGAACGTTCATTCTACGTAACAGAAAACAGCTTTACCAGAATCAGACTTTTCAAAGATGATAATTGTAGGAATCCTTATGGTCAGCCAATGATTTATGGGTTGTCAGTCACATTTAATAAAGATGAAGATGGTATGTGGAGTATTGGAAAGGTTTCTTCTCCGAATTCTTACGTTTCAGATTATGTGGAATTATTTGGTGATTTTTCTGAGATCTCCGATACCAACTGCTATCAGATGCTGTTCGATGTATATCCATACCCAAACGATTTACCATATGTTTCTAAGCCGTGGTATGATGACAGTCAACCAACTGAAGTATTTACGACATTTGCCGAAGAAAAGCCTTTTGAGGAAGAGATAACAAGTATCGGGATTGAGACTGATCCAGCCCCTTTCACAACAATAGAAATCAAGAACAATACACAGAGTTATTCTGAAGACCCTGATAATACAAATGATATCAGAAACTATCTTTTCTTTGACTTTGGGTTAGAACCTGCATCCCCTTCTGTGTCCACAGAACCTGATTATGTAAGCTATGGCAATTCCAAACAGGAATAACACGAAGCTTACTTACACTAACAAATATAAAACCATCGGCGTTACCGTTTCGGATAACGCCGATGGTTTTATTTATGCTTATCAGGAATTTATTACACTAAGGAAACGCTGATTATTCAAAAATCAGCGTGGGGCTCCGGTGCGAAGCCCCGCAAAACCCACCTCCGGAAATCCGGCGAAGCCGGATTACGGATTTAATCAGTGTTTCCCTAAGCTTGATCACAGTTTTTAAATTTCATGTAACACTTGTGCTTTTTCATACGATTGTATATAATGAAAGCAGTCATGACAGCTTCAGAAAGGAGGAAAACGGATGACATTTGAAGAATTTAACAGGATACAGAGCATATCTCCGGAAAAGGCTCATGCAGCCCTGTTTGAGGAGTATTACAGATATGTAAAAGCCATAGTATTCAGTCGTCTCCGGAGTTTTTCCGATGAAGACATCGAGGAATGTATCAGTGACATTTTTGCCGATATCTTTTTCAGTTTCAGCAAAGGATCGTATGCCGGAGATATCAAAGTATTTATAGGAACGGTAGCAAGGAATAAAAGTATAGATCATTTCAGAAAGCATTCACGTAATGCAGGAAAGACAGTCTATCTTGAAGATGACAGCACCCCGGATATCCGTTCCGGTGAAGATATTGCAGGCGAAAACGAGAAAAAGGAACTAAGTCTGGTACTTATGGACTGCATAAATTCTCTCGGAGAACCTGATTCGTCCATCATAATAAAAAAATTCTACTATGACATGGATTCAAAACAGATTGCCGGTGAGCTTTCAATGAAACCGTCGGCTGTCCGTGTGAGATGCAGCAGAGCAGCATCAAAATTAAAGGAACTGCTTGCTGCCAGAGGTTTTATGGAGGGCATTCTATGATGAACAGAAAAATTTTTAACGTTCTTGATAATGCTGAAGATGAAATAATCGAAAAACTCTCCTCCTTTACAGACGACGATGACGAAGTAAAGAAGAGGATACTTGATATGAGCGAAAGAAAATTTAAAGAAATGACATCAGCAGAACAGGCAGAAAAACTTAACCGAAACAACGAAAAGGAAATACAGGTAAAAATTAATTCCCGTCACCATCTGACAAGAATACTCAGCGCTGCAGCCGTAATAGCTATCATTGCGGGAGTCGCAACTTCAGTACACAGGCACATGGAAAATCTGAAATATCCGGAGTCGCCTGCTGCGGTAAGTCCGGAAATAACCGAACAGCCGGCAGTAACAGAAACAACTGAAATTACTGAACAGTCCGACACGCCTTTAGTAAATCCTTTAAGCAGCTATTTTAATGGTTACTTTGATGTATATTTCCTGATTGCATACATCGGAACTGATGACGTCATGGAGTTATTAAGTGAATCTGAAAAAGTAAGTATTCTGCAGTATGTAAAAGACAAGGATGAGTCTGATCAGGATAGTGAAAATGAGTACATTGATCTTGACGGTAAACTTTATGAATATAAAGACTACTATCATCTGGGCGATCCGAAACTGGAGAATTATGAACAATTCAGAGATTATGTAGCTGAGTATTTTGAAGATCCATTTCATGTATACCTTGATAAAACCACTATAGGAACGGACATCGGAGATGCAGAATATATACCTAAGAATAATATTGACAAAACTGTAATCGGCATCGGCGGTAAAACTTACGTCCGGAAAAGCAACGAAAGCTGGCCGTTTGCATACTGTGATATGAATGAACCGGTATTTGAAAATTTCTGCTGGGGGAAAAACGGAGATGTATACGGGGAAAAAATGTATCTTTTCAAAGATCCGAAAACAGGATATAACATGCTTCGTTCTTATGTTCTCCATTTTGTAATGAATAACAAAGACCCCAAAACTTTCAAATTCAGCGATTACAAAATCGAAAGCGCAGTATTTGGTGAATCTAAATTTCATGATGATACAGATCTGTCAGCTATAAAATTTGAAGACTACTCTTATATCAAAAACTATATGCGCGAAGCTGAAGCCGAAGAAGTATTTGATAATGCCAAAAGAATTGAAGCCGAAAACAGCGAAAAAACAGATCTTCCTCTTGTTCCGGAAATAAACCATGATTTTACTGAAGTACAGGCAAAGGATAAACTGGAAGAGTATAATTATACTACACAGACCAAACTGGTTTACGATGACACTATACCTGAAGGATATGTTATCAAAACTGATCCGCCTGCAAACACACCATATGAAGAAGGAAATACGGTGCTTATATACATCAGCCGCGGCAAGATGTCCAAGCATCTTTTATTCCCTGATGTTAATGGAAAACCTGTCGATGAAGTGAAGAAAATGCTTGAAGACCTCGGGGTAACAACGGTAATGTTTTCAGATACTTATAGTGAGGAATATCCTGAAGGAATCGTTATTGGTTCCAATTTCTCTGCTAACACCATAATTGAATTAGATATCGATAGGATTATTCTTTATGTAAGCTCTAAAAATTCCGTTCAGGACCAGGCTGCTGATTCCTGATGCATAACCTGTCACCGGACTAGTAATTTCCAGATGAACAGCAAACACCGGTGTATCCGTTTTGGATCACACCGGTGTTTTTTTATGATTCAGTTACGATCATGCTAAGCTGCTTATCTTCTTGGAAAGGAACTGACGTAAAGTTGCGAGGTCTGAAAGATCGACCTTACCATTGTGGTTGATGTCTGCCACCTGACTCTGTGCCTCTGTTAAATTCAGATCACCAAGCAGTGCCAATGAGATCGTTGTAAGGTCTGTAACATCTACTTTTCCGTCACCTGAAACGTCACCGGTGATTCCGGACTCTTTATTTTTATCCGAAGTTTCGTCCTTAGTTTCTGCATCCTTGTTTTCGTTTTCAGACGGTTCCTTTGGTTCGCTCTTCTCCGGTTCAGGATCTGTGCCTGTTAAAACTTCTGATCCGTTTATGGCTTCGTCAATACGTGAAAGTTCGCCGGTCTCTATAACGTATTTCCAGAATGTGTCGTCATCACGCTGTATAAGCATGCATTTGTTATCACCATGTTTGTATATTCCGTAATTCATCTTCACATGAGTGAACGGCTTTGCGTTTTCGATAAAATCATATCTTTCGGTGCCCTCATTATCACGTACAGAATAGTATGACTCAGAATATTTTGTTATTTTTCCAATTATATTACGCTTAAGATCAGTCAGGTCACTGCATGTTATCTCGATATTTCCGTATTCCGACATCTCATCCAGTATGATTTTTTCTTCGTCATAAACATCTTCACTGCCTCCGAATGAATATGCTTTTCCGTCTTCAGTAAGATATAAATAACGGTATATGTCTTTAACGTTTTCTGTAAAGAGACTGACACTTGCAGAAGGTTTTGTTTCAGACAGATTATCAAATCCAGGAATGTTTTTTACAGGAAAATAAGCCTGAATCTTATAGACCTTGTTATCCGCTGTTAATACATAGTACAATCCGCCGTTCAGAGTTGGGTTTTGGAATGTAATTTTGACAGGTTCGAATTTTACTGTGAGAGGATACATGACATATTTACCGTCAAGGTCACGGTAGACGATTGAAGTCACGTCGTCTTTATCCTGTATTATTCCGGTTATGACATGGTTCGTTCCAAAACCTTCATCCAGAGATTTAACATTATCAAGTATTGTTTCCGCTTTGCCTTCAGAAACGCAGCGTACACAGTCATCTGAACAAAGAATGAAATTAAGGTCTTTGCTTGCTGTTTTTACTGTATATTCAGTTTTATCATTTACAGCCTTGCCGTTTCTATAGAGAACGCCGTCTTCAGAAAGAGCATAAATTTTATCTTTGTTTATTGCTGCATCTTTAATGTTTTTCTGAAATTCTTTCAGTGTTCCGTCCTTAAAAGTGCAGAGAATACCATTATCATAAAGAATGTACGCTGTATAATCATCATATTCATTCACTTCCGTTTTAAGAACTTTTACCAGTTTGGCTTCAGCCTTAACAAGAGCGGGATCATTAGGTTCTTCAGCAGCTGTAACTGTTATTTTAGCTTTTCCTATAATGTTTCCTTTGGCGTCTGAGAGTGTATATTCTGATTCACCTTCAGCTAAGCCATATATAAATGCACGGTCCTGAAACGCAGAAGTAACCGGTTTCACCAATGATGAACCAACGACGTCGCGTTCAAGAGGCAAAACAGAATTCCGGTCTGTAAACTGAAACACTGTATTCTTTTCAGAACTGTAATAAGCATAGCCTGAATCATAATTCGGTGTGGTAAGAAGCTGTTTGATTTCTCCTTTTTCTATAGTTATGTCTTCACATTTGATGTAAGGATATACATCTTCTGCCTTAATACAGCCTTCTGAATCAGGAGTATCGACAGTTATTAAATCAAGATCAAGTTCTCCGAGAGCTTCTATATTTTTTACCGAAGTATTTCCCATAAATTCAAGCGTTTTAAGATATTTAAGGCCTTTAAGAAGTTCAAGGTCAAATTCACTCATGTTTGTTAATGTAAGATATGAGACATGAGCTTTATTAAGGATACCAAGCGATGTGAGCGGCTTAGAGAAATAATTTCCGTTCAGTTCCACACGTTTTAATGTAGACAGTTCTTCATCGGACAGAATACCGTCATCATTTCTGTCAACATAATAACTTTTTAATATGAATTTTACCATCGGATCATCTTTTTCAGAATCATCCTTTGTTACTGACTGTTCTTCGTTATCAGCTGGTACTTCGACTGTAACAGTATCGTTTCCTTCTTCTGAAACAGTCTGCTCTGCAGAAATGTTTTCTGTTTCCTCCGCGCTGATCACTGCCATACCGCTCTGTGCAGCCAAAGCAAGTGCTGCTGCAAAAGCAGTCATCTTTCTTAATTTTACATTTTCCATAAAACAATTCCTCCTGAAATTTTTATATCACCTTTAAATCAGCAAAAATAAGTTTTTGCCGTTGTTATAGTGTTTATGACGGCATATTTTCTCCGCCTCTACACATGCAGTGTAAAAAAAATATCCGAGGTAACAAAGATTTTTATTTTTTTTTACTTTTATCAGAAATTTTTTAGCATCTCTTTCTTCATACGGATAAAATCAAGAACGTTTATCACGCTGTCACCGTTAAAATCCATCCAGTCAGCATTTTCGTCGATACCGCAGAGATATCTCATCATTGATACGATATCTTTTGCACCGTATTTTTTAGGTGCGATAGCTTTCAGATCAGGATCATGGCTTTATTCAGCCACTGCGCTGTTTACAACTTCATCCGGTATTTCCAGTGTACCTGATTCATATCCGTCTATAGTAACGTTCAGTGTGAAAGAATTATATCTGCTTATATTATTCAGGGATTTACCACTCATCATCGGCGTGAAATCAACATCATAGGACTTAAACGCCTTTGTTTCCTTATCAAAATACATTGTCATATCCAGTAAAGATGACAGTTCAGCATCTGCAACGCCGTACGGAATGATCACTCCAAAAAGATTCTGGTTTAAAAACGCGTACTTGATCTGACCTTTGATTATATACTGGTCATCAGTTTCTTCAAGAGCAAGTTCACGGAAATGAGTGCTTCCGAGATATGATCTTCTCTTACCGCTTCCGGTTAGCTTATGCCATACACCAGGTTCATCGGAAGTCTTTTCATACAGGGTAGTATAGCCATCAGCATAAATGCTCCAGAACTCTGCGGATAAAGAATCATCGTCCAGCGAAGTTGAGATCGAACCGCCTACATAGGCAGTTTCGTCATATTCCCTGTAGCTGTAGCTGCTGTAGAGTGTATAATCCAGTGTCTCACCGTCCAGCTCTGCTGTCATCGAGCATGTTTCGGATATTGTACCGTATGTGATGTCGTACTGATGAGCAAAATAATCGACACCGTCGATCAGGCTTTCCGCAGTTATCTCTTCTTCTGCAGGCTCGGTTACCGGTTCTTCAGCTGTTTCTTCGGCTGTAGTTTCCTCTGCAGCTTCTGTTGTTATTTCTTCAGACACTGCAGTTTCTGATTCATCATACAGAAGGTCCGTCACAAGTTCGGTTTCTGTTTCTTTGTTTTTCCCGGAACTGTTGTCTCGGCCCGGAAAGCTGAATGAACAGGATGTGAGTGCTGCACATAAAAGAAGTGCAGGGACCACAGACAGTTTATTTCTTTTCATTATTTCTGTTTTCAAACACTGATTAAATCGGAAATCCGGCTTCGCCGGATTTCCGGAGGTGGGATTTGCGGGGCTTCGCCCCGGAGCCCCACGCTGATTTATGAATAAATCAGCGTTTCCTTATATCTGACTTTCACTGTAAAGAACGAAGTATCTCCTTTTTCAGCAGGAGCAGATCGATGATATTTACCTTTCCGTTGCCGTCGAAATCCATCCATTTTTCCTGAACTGCATTTTCTGCTCCGAATATGTACTGCATCATTGATACCATATCCTTGGCGCCGTATTTCTTTACAGGTACATACGGAGGAGTTGACGGCGGAACTGAAGGACCGGAAGAAGCCTTAAGTTCCTTGTCTATACGAGTGAATGTGCCAGCTTCAATGCTGTACTTGGAATCCCCGAGATTTTTAATGACGGGTTCTGCGGCAGTGGCGGAAGTCATGCAGGCTATCGCCACCCATAGTGTAGTTAATTTCTTCATAAAACGGTTTAATTCTTTGTTTGGGAATAGATGGATTGTAATTCGGGTTGCGAATATCGCAAAAAAACGTATCTTAGACAAATTATTTCATTTATTTGTAGGAAAAATGATGTTTGTTTGAGATATTCTTCCTAACTTTGCCCTCGGATGTTACTATCTATAAATAATTATATCTATTCTTAATTTTTACAACCTAATCAATTTTAAACATGAAAAAACTTCTCTTAAGTCTGTCGCTATTGCTTGTATGCGTAGCAGGCAATGCACAGAAGAATCCAGTGCTGACCATCGAAGGTGGCCAGGTTCAGGGTGTGTTGGCTGACGATCATCCCGAAGTCTTCGTTTATCGTGGAATTCCTTACGCTGCACCTCCAATCAGGGAAAACCGTTGGAAAGCACCTCAGCCTGTTGTGCCTTGGAAAGGTGTGAAAATTTGCGATACTTTTGGGCGTCCAAGTTATCAGGCTATTCAGTACACGGGTGGCTATTATAC
>CADAPI010000081.1 GCA_902789705.1 uncultured Ruminococcus sp. | reverse complement strand
TGTGCTGCGCATAACAAAAACTTAAACCACACAGGGAGGGGGCTGAGCTGTGCATAACAAAGTAACCTATTAAACCAAATGGGGCTGATAATCTTTAAGTGTATCGAATCCCCCGAATGAACTAGCTGTGCAATAGCTAGTCAGTTATATTTAAGTATAACATACTGGCAAAGGATTGTCAAAATGAATACTATTCAAGAATACTCATGATATCGGCCGCAGACATGTGCATTATGTCGCCTTCGCCGTTTACTGCAATGTCGTAGAGCTCGGCTTTTTTCGTCTGAAGATCAATGATCTTTTCCTCGATCGTCCTGTCAGTTATGAGCTTGTAGATCTGGACATTTCTCTTCTGCCCTATACGGTATGCACGGTCGGACGCCTGATTTTCCGCCGACAGATTCCACCACGGATCGTAGTGGATGACAATATCAGCACCGGTAAGGTTAAGTCCCGTACCGCCGGCCTTCAGCGAGATAAGGAAAACATTGGTGTCGTCAGCGTTGAAGTCATTTACAAGCTGAATTCTGTCCGCCGGCTTTGTCTGTCCGGTGATCGTGTAGTAGCTTATACCTTCCTCGTCAAGGCGCTTCGAGATAATGTCGAGCATTGATGTAAACTGTGAGAACAGAAGTATCTTGTGTCCTGATCCCACGCAGCTGCTTACAAGGTCGATGCACTGTTCAAGCTTGGCACTGCCGCCCTCGTAATTGTCGTAAACCAGCGACGGATCGCAGCAGATCTGTCTGAGGCGTGTGAGCATTGCAAGTATCTTGATGCGGTCGGCTCCGTCCTTTAAATCCTTTGCAAGCGTCTTCTTGACGTCAGCCACATTTGCCGAGTAGACCCTGCTCTGCTCCTCGCCCATGTTTGCGTACATTATGGTTTCCGTCTTGTCCGGCAGTTCCTTTAAAACTTCCTTCTTCATTCTTCTGAGGATAAACGGAGAAACGACCTTCTGAAGCTCACTTATGACTCTCGTTTCTTTCTTGGCGGTTATCGGCGCCTCGAAATTCTTTCTGAAGTAGGTGTAGGCGAACAGATAATCCGGCATTATGTAGTCAAAGATGCTCCAGAGTTCCGCAAGGCTGTTTTCCACAGGCGTACCCGTAAGAGCAAATTTAACTTCGGCTTTTATGGATTTTACCGCCTTTGCAGCCTGTGTATTCTGGTTTTTGATATACTGCGCTTCATCAATGAACTGGAATGCGAAATCCAGATCCTCGTATTTGTCGATGTCGCGTGTAAGCAGTGAATACGGCGTTACGATAACATCGTATTTCGTTATATCAGCGAAAAGCTCCTCACGGGCCTGTACTGTACCGATAACGGTAAGCACGGAAAGTTCCGGAGCAAAACGTTCGGTCTCATTTTTCCAGTTGAGCGTCAGCGAAGCCGGGCAGACTACCAGCGCCGGTTTTCTTATCCCGTCCGGATTCTTCTTATTGTCAAGTATAAGTGAAATGGCCTGAAGCGTTTTACCGAGGCCCATGTCGTCCGCGAGTATACCGCCGAAATGATAGGCTGAAATTGTCTTCATCCAGCGGAAGCCGTACTTCTGATACTCACGCATGACACTGTCAAGTGAGTCCGGAACCGCAAGCTGATCGGAGTCATCCATCATCATTCCATAGCTGCTTACGATCTTTTTAAATTCCGCACTTCTGTTTATACGCAGATTCTCGCAGTTTTTCTTGAGGCTGTCAAGGTAGAGCATACGGTACTTCGGTACCTTCAGATTCTCCTTAAGAAGCTGCTTTTCGCTTATGTTAAGGTTTTCCGCAACGTCTGAAAGTTCAGTCATCGCATCAGTAAGCAGTGCAAAGCTTCCGTCCTTAAGCCTGTGATATTTCGCGCCGCGGCGGTAGCTTTTGAGCATATCAACGAGTTCACCCGTGGTGTATCCTTCCGCAGTTATGTCAAGAGCAAGAAGCGAACCGGACGGACGAATGCCGATCGCAGGTCTGACGGGAGCTCTTACTCCTATCTTTTTGAAAGCATCGCTCACAAAGACTTCCATACAGCTTTCAAGCTCGGTCAGTCCGGATGTCAGGAGTTCGAAAAGATTATTGTCACCGTGCAGGAACCATGTGTCAGGATCCGTCACGCTCTGTTCGGTGAAAAACTTAAGAAATGTATTCTTTATAAGCCGCTCGGCCTTGTAGTCGCAGAACGGATTTTTCTTCTGGTCATAGAAGCCGGAAAACTTTCTGTCCCCGTAAACGAACTCCGGCCTTGCCGAAATACCGTCATCCACACAGTCGATGTAGAGATGTGCTTCAAGTTCCGGCGGAGCGTATTCAGTGAGTTTGTCAGCACCCTTAATGTCAATGTATTTAAGTACCGGCTTCAGAACACCGCTGTAGAAAGCGCTCATGTTATCGTTGCTTATGTACAGGCTCTTCATCTGCGAGCAGATGTTTATCAGTTTCAGAGCCGTTCCTGAAAATCCTGTGTCAGTTATATAGACTCTGCGTTTCTCATGATCGATAAAGCAGCATCGCTTTCCGGTACCGTAACATTCCGGATAGTAGAGTATACGTATCCCATATCCGTTTTCATCCGCACGTACTATCTCAGCGTCAATATGAGGATTTTTAAAGCGGACGGAATACATCATACCGTCTATCTCGACTTCCCTGCCGTTAAACAGTCTGAAAAAAACATCCAGATTCTTTCCCCTGACCGTGATATTCTTTTTCGGAGCCTTGTTTCTGGTCTTGGCAAGGTCAAGAACGACCGATGTGTAGATATAGTAGCACACTTCAAGCAGTCTTCTGCTGTCTTCGTCAAGATCACTGTAACGGTGGATCATCACGCATTTTTTGCCGTACTGCAGAGGCATCTCGGATTCAAATGCCGCCTTAAGATCCGGAATGCTGGAAACTGCATACAGTTTGTCTCCGCCTGCTTTCAGTGAACATTGTATTTCCCTGTCTTTAGTCGTTATGACCGGAATGATTCTTTTAACAGGTTCAAGTGGGGTCTCGTCATCAGCATCATCGACCTCGAGATCATTCATAAGATGATTAAAAACGGCCTTGCGTCTTTTTTCAAGGTCATTTTTAAAATTATCCTTTATATAAAACAGGCAGGCTGCCTGATGTCTGCACAGTTCTCTGTTATGGACATACTGGCATGAACAGTAAGTATCGCTGACATCTCCGTCATCAGTCACGGTAATGTAAGTACGCGTTCCGTAATAATGATTGTCTTCCGGCTTCAGCCAGAATGTGTAGCTGCCGTCAATGCTCAGCTCTCCGCTGGTTATACAGTTTTTCGAGTAAAGTATTCTGCCTTCTTCAAGAATTTTTTTCTGTATAAAAGGGTCATTTACAGAATCAAAATCATAAATGTTAATAACGATCACTCTTTTCTTTCGGTATGAAGTTATTCTTCATGTTCAGACAGATCTGCATAAAATCTTTCCGGAACATCCGGCATACTTACGCCCGGCATTTCGTACATTTCCTTTTTTTCGAGTTTCACTCCCGTGTGCTGATCATCGTAAACTGTATTCATATCCACTTCATCCATAACCACAGAAGCTTTTTGCCTGTATACAGTCATATCATTGTCAGGAGTATATTCCTTTCTTTCCCGCTCGATCTTTGCAAGCTCAGTAAAATACGGATAACCCGGCTGCGATGAAAGTTCAAACTCCAGCTCCTTGTGCTTTGATATCACAAACGCTTCCGCAGCAAGGATCAGATGTCCGGCTATGGCTATAAAATAATCTATGTACAGCTTGTTGAAGCATACGTAGATAAGGTAAAGTGCGAACAGCAGCAGATTAAAGACCGCAAGAACAAGCAGTCCGAAGGTCTTTAGCGACTTTCGCATACAGAAGCCGCAGGTCACTGCATTAAGAATGAGTCCGCTCAGCATAAATACGTTAATGCCGCCTATTACAGTAAACGTCAGCTGTGCAGCCAGAAGAACACAGCTTATAATAAAAAAAGCCGACCTGGTATGCCTGATTTTCTTCATTGCAAGAAAATTTCTGTTAAGCTCGGATGTCAGAAAATCGTCACCCGTCCCTGAATATCTTTCTGATCTTCCCATCGTTTCATCTCCTCCGAAAACGAAAAACATGCAGCAGAGAGTCTGCGGAAACTTTGCCCCGCCTCTCCCGCTCTCATCAAATAATATACAACTATAATTATACCTTATATGCCGGCGTTATTCAAGTACATTTATCAAACCGTTTCTCCGCTCCCTGCCCTGCCGGTCAGCACTGTCAAAAAATGCCGTACCAGGCAGTCCGGTACGGCATTCATTGAGGTGCTTAATCAGCGTTTCCTTATTTGTCTTCTGTATCCTTCATTACTTTATCAGTGTTTTCGGCTTTGATTTTCTCTGCTTCCTTCATTCTTTCAGCCATCTTCGCAGCCTTCTTTTCCTTTCTCTTTCTGCCGGCATTCGCAAGAGCCTTTACGATCTTCACAAACAGGAATATTCCGAGTCCGAAAAGGATAAGATAAGGAAGAGCGTAGATAAGGAAGAACAGGAGATTTTCAAGGAAGTTAAGGAATCCTTTTCCTGCATCCTTAAGTGTATTTGAAAGTCTTTCTCCGAATGTATCAGTGTGTACCGGCTCTGCATGATATTCCTTTACTTCGTTGATAGTTACGTAAACATAGGAATAAGCTACGTCGGTCTTTATCTGGTTCATTCGTGTCTTAAGCTTTGCTATCTCAACCTGCACACCTGTAAGCTTTTCCTCGATTGCAACGGCATTTACTTCGTCCTGTGCCTTTGCAAGGAGTTCAAGATATCTGTTTTCCTTCTGCTCGTAGATCTTGAGAGTAGTTGAAAGATCGCTGTACTCCTGGCTTACGTTTTCAGTAGATGCGTTCTTTGATCTTAAGTCACCGAGCTCTGCGACCTCATTGCAGAAATCATCGTAAACTCTGCTCGGTACTCTGACTGTTGCACGGTATGTGCTCCACTTTTCAGCCTTTTCGTCATACCATCTGCTCTGGTTTCCGCCGTCGTTGAAATCTTCCGACTCAACAAATCCCTGATACTGTTTCAGCATTGCCTTGAAATTATCGATCGACGGTTCAAAATCAAGAACGTCGATACCCATTGTGCATGAGTAAATAAGCATTTCCGGATTTATTGATTCCGTGTTTATATCTGTATTCTGAACCTTTTCAGTAGTCGGGTCGCCTGTGCCTTCACCGTAAACAGTTCCGCCGTTTTCCTCTGCGGCATACTCGTAATCATAATCGCCGTAGTCATAGGAATCACCGGCATATGCTTCATCGGAAGCGTTGTCGCCCTTGTAGCTGTCGATGTTTCTGGTACCTGCTATTCCCTTTGTTTCGTTGGTTGCAATGTACTCAGATGTTTTTGATGCTCCGCAAGATGTAAGAAGTGCCACGCATACAAGGAAAACCGCTGCAGCCTTTGTGTAGTTTCTGTTATTCTTTTTCATATTCATTTCCTCCCCAATTATTCACCGGCAAATGCCGTTTCTTCGTTTTTCTTTCTGTTGTCTATTGTATCAAATTCCGTTCTGTCTGTTTCTGTCATAGTTTCAAGATCCGCACTGACTGCCTCATCGTGTGAGAATACATACAGATGATCACCGATGTAAAGTCCTCTGTCAAATCCTGCGTATGTGCTGTGTGAATCTATTCTTCCCTTTTCGGTAAACTGTCCGTTTTCATAGCTGAATACCAGATATGAACGCACCGAGTTAGTGTAGTATTTGTCGTATTCCTCAAGCGGGAATCCTATGATATTCTTTTCCGGATCGATCAGCAGCGCTTTTCTGTCATAAACAGCCGTCGAGTATGAGCTGTGATATGTATCTCCGGCGCTTATTGCGTGGAATCCGTCTTCCTTAAGCTCGCCGTTATCGGAAACGTCGAACATCACAAGCTTGACGCCTGTTTCGATGCCCTTGTCTGTAGCATCCACACCGAATCCTAAAAGATGGTCCTCATCCCATTTCCAGAGGAAAGAGCTGTATCCGTTTATCTTGAATTCATCCGTGATCACCGGATTCATCGGATCTGAAAAATCTATGGCAAAAAGCGGATCTGTCTGTTCGTAAGTTACCACATAGGCCGTGTTCCCCTGGAAATTCACTGACTTTATCGTTTCGTCCGGTGCGATGTCTGTTATGGACCCAACCACATTCATGCCGGCATCAAGGACGAAAACATTGTTTGAAGGCTGATAGTTCCATTCCCCGTCAATGAGTTTTTCATAAGATGTAGTGGCCGTTCTGAAATATCCGTTATATTCATCCATCGAAAACTGATTGAGAACCGTTCCGTTTACTGTACCCGATGCCACAGGCGATATAACTCCGTTCGCAAGGGCAAACTTTGAAAATGTGGTCTTTGAACCGTTCCAGTCAGTTTCGCCGTTATAACTTACCTGCTGTATGTAGAGCGCATCTGCCGTACAGTAGATGTCACCCGAATATCCTGAAACTGCTGCAGAAGATACCGCACTCTCCGGCGATCTTATATCGATGCCCGAAATCATTACTGTGCTGCAGTCCTCATCGTCTTCTGCCGGAAGGAAGATGCGGTCTGTGCCAAGACATTCTGCCTTTTCGTAGCTTTCGCCGTAAAACGGAACATACATGCGCTTATCCGTATCAGCGTAAGTCTTTTCCTGTTTTTCACGTGGTCCTTCCTCTTCGTCATATACCAGACCGTATCTGAAAAAATTCCACGATGTTTCTTCTGTAACCAGATAAAGAATATTATCCTTCATTCTCGATGAAGAATAATTACCGCTCTGAACTCCACTACCTGAAAAAGCAGGTGTTTCACCTGTAATATCATATGTCAGCACTGTCGTTGTGGCAGGCTTTGCATTTTCTCCCTCACTGATGCCCCCTGAAGAAACGATAACCGTAAGTTTCTCATCTGTCAGATACATTGCAGATACATCTGACCATACATTTTCAGGAATTCCGGCGTCAGCATTAACATCAAGAATTTTTTTCTCACCGAACTTTCCGGTGTTCTTATCTACCGGAATGTATGTAACGCTCTCTCCGTACCAGGCAGATACATATATCGGAGTATTATCCGTCACATAGAAAACACCGCGGTCATTAGCCTTGATTATGTCCGATTCGGCAACGCCTTCGACTTGTCTTAAAGTATCGTAGACATCCGTTTCCGCTCCGTTGTTCCACTCTTCATCCAGTGATGAATCTTCAGCTTCTTCAGCTATCACATCTTCGTCGGTTCCCGCAAGCATCCCGTACCTTGTAAGTTTCGCATTTTTTGCTCTGTCAAAAAGCTGTTCATAGCTTTCGGCATTCACATACGCGAAACTGCCCTTTACTGATGTTTCCGTGCCTCTTTCTTCAAATGATTCAGCGTTATCCGATGCAGCCTCCTCACTTTTTGTCGACGAAGTCTTTCTCTTACCGTCTGATTTTATACCTTCAGTATTGTTTGTGATCATATCTGCAGTCATCATATCTTTGCCCGCGTGCGGAACAAACTTCATGATACCGCCAACGATCAGCAGGCACGCCGCAGCGACAGCAGAATATGAACAGATCGTTCTTATTATCTTTTTCTTTCCTGATTTTCCGCTTCCGTCAAGTGTTTTTATGCTTTCTTCTCTCAGAACACCGCCGGTTTTCGTACTGCCGCCGGACGAACCTTTACCTCCCCGCTTTTCAAGGAGTTCCGGAATGTTTTCCGGCTTCAGTTCATCAGGTATTACCGGTGTTTCGAGTATTTCTTTTATTTTGTCACTCATATTATCATCCACCTTAACACATATCTCTGATCAATCCGATTGATCAGAGACAAATTGCTTCGCAATTTAAATACGCACAAAGTGCGTATTTCCGTCTCATGCAAAACCTACGCACCTTCGGTGATATTAAAAGGGTTTTCAACCCTTTTAATCAGGTTTAAGTATCAGCCGCCTATCAGTTTCTTCAGTTTCTCTTTTGTTCTCATGAGCTTTGAACGGACTGATGAAGCCTTCATTCCGATTATTTTCGCTATCTCATCACCGGTATATCCGCTTAGGACTGACAGCGACAGGATAAGTCTTTCATCATCATCTATCCTGTACATAGCCTCAGCAAGTTCCAGCGATTCGAAACTGAAATTATCGCTTAAAACATTCTCGTACTCCGGTGCGTCTATATCAGATGCAGGACTTGCATACTCGGCCTGTTTTCTTTTTATCTTAGCCGAAAGTATTTTAAATATCCAGCTCCTGAAAGCTTCCTCGCTCCGGAGTTTTCCTATGGAATTGTATGCATCAAGGACGGTGTCACTCACTGCATCGGCTGCGTCATGTTCATTGCGCAGACTGTAGAACGCTGTTCTGTAAAGTTCCTCATAAACCAGCGCATACAGCCGCGAAAACGCCTGCTTATCACCGCTTACAGCAAGTTTCACATCCTTTCTGAATTCTTCACGGTCCATTCTCAAAACTCCTTTATCAACTGTTC
Organism: uncultured Ruminococcus sp.; assembly: GCA_902789705.1. Classification (GTDB taxonomy): domain Bacteria; phylum Bacillota; class Clostridia; order Oscillospirales; family Ruminococcaceae; genus HUN007. The sequence continues at coordinate 1,954 of CADAPI010000081.1, read as the reverse complement.
ATGTTTCGGGGTCAGGGGGCGAAGCCCCCTGACCTTCAGCCCCTCCCTCCGGGAGGGGGTGGGATGGGGAAAAACAAACAGTTATCATAAACTGCAATGCATTGTTTTTCAGTTCATATATTAAGTGTCTGAAAAAACTGATTTTGTTGCAAAGCAAAATCAGTTTTGTAGCATCTCACAAATAAAGCGCAAGGTCATTGGCTGTATTGAACAACAAACTGCCAAATCTGAGGGGCGATGGGGCGAAGCCCCATCTCTTTGTGAGGTGGCGAGAGGGAAAAATAATTATTCAAACTCTCTCCCCCTCCCTGGGGAGGGGGCAGGGGGTGGGGATAAAAAAACAAAATCCCCTGAGGATGAAATTGATTTATTCAAACTCAGGGAATCGAAGAAAATTTAAATCAGTAAAAGTCAGCTATCAGAGATTCTTTACCTCTTCATCACTGAGCATTCTGTAGCCGTTCGATGAAAGAGCCTCCTCAGCCTTTGCGTAGTCATCAACTCTTATAAGGATATGCGCTGAAGCATCCTTCTTTGAAAGTGATGCATACATGTACTCAACACTTACGCCGTTCTTGTCAAGCACGCTGAGTGCGCCTGCAAGTCCGCCAGGAATATCTTCAACGTCAAGAGCGACAACATGATTAACTGCTACGGCATAATCCTTCTCCTTAAGGACAGCAGCACTCTTGTCCGTATCACTTAAAATAAGTCTGAGTATGCCGAAGTCATTGGTATCTGCAATGTTCATTGCACGAATGTCGATCTTGTTATCTCCTAAGATCTTTAATACAGCAGATAATCTGCCCGGTTTGTTTTCCACAAATACTGATAACTGTCTTACTTTTGATGCCATAACAATAATCCTCCTTTAAAAGAAAAAATATCTTTAAGTAAACACTGATCAAACAGGAAATCCGGCTTCGCCGTATTTCCTGTTTGGGGGATTGCGGGGCTTCTCCCCGTGCCCCACGCTGATTTATTAATAAATCAGCGTTTCCTTAAGTGAACACTGACGGAACGAGGAATGCAGGACTCCGCCCTGCTCCCCCGAATTTACATACCGGTCAGCGTTTTATTTCAGTGAAGCTTTCTCTTGTCAACTACTCTTACAGCCTTGCCTTCGCTTCTTTCGATAGTCTTAGGTGAAACAAGGTGTACCTTCGGGCTGATGCCGAGAATGAGCTTGAGTGCGTTTGTAAGTTCGCTTTCCTTCTTCTGGATCTCCTTGACTACGTCTGTGAACTGGTCAGCAGGCATTTCAACGTATACGTCGAATGTATCTGTGTTGTTTACACGGTCAAGTTCGATACGGTAGTTCGGTGAGTAACCCTGCGCGATGAGAACTGTCTCAATCTGTGAAGGGAATACATTTACACCTCTGATGATAAGCATGTCGTCGCTTCTGCCCATCGGCTTTGCCATCTTGATGAGTGTTCTGCCGCATGAGCATTTCTTTCTTGAAAGAACACATATGTCTCTTGTTCTGTATCTGAGAAGCGGGAAACCTTCCTTGTTTATGCTTGTGAAAACAAGTTCGCCCTTTGTGCCTTCCGGAAGAACTTCACCTGTGTCAGGATCAATGATCTCAGCGATGAAGTTGTCTTCATTGATGTGCATGCCTGTCTGTTCGCTGCATTCGAAAGCAACGCCAGGACCGCTTGATTCTGTAAGTCCGTAAATATCAAACGCCTTGATGCCGAGAGACTTTTCAATCTCCTGTCTCATTTCCTCAGTCCATGGTTCAGCACCGAAAATTCCGGCCTTAAGATAGTTATCTTCCGGCTTTATTCCCTTTTCCTTCATTGCTTCACCGAGATACGCAGCATATGAAGGTGTGCAGCAGAGGATAGTCGACTTAAGATCCATCATGAACTGGATCTGTCTGTCCGTATTTCCTGATGACATAGGAAGTGTAAGACATCCTACCTTTGCCGCTCCGCCGTGAACACCG
>CADAPI010000080.1 GCA_902789705.1 uncultured Ruminococcus sp. | reverse complement strand
CCGACGCCGTTGTTTGTAAAGTTGTGCTTTGCGTATACAACAGTAATGTCAGCTTCATTTCTCTTGTGTTCCCTGATGACCTGTCTGAAGTCGATAGTAGTAACTACGTCACAGTCAGACATTACAACGTATTCAGCGTCTGAGTGCTGAATAAACGGGAGAACACCTTCGAGTGCTTCGATTCTTCCTCTGTAAAGACCGTTCATATGGTTTGAAAACGGAGGAAGAAGATGAAGTCCGCCGTTCTTTGTACCGAGGTCCCATTCACGTCCTGAACCGATGTGGTCAAGAAGTGACTGGTAATTCGCCTTGGTAATGATGCCGACTTCAGGAATACCTGAATTGGTCATGTTTGAAAGCGGAAAATCTATAAGTCTGTATCTGCCGCCGAACAGGATGGAACCCATGGTTCTTACCTGTGTGAGTTCAGAAACAGCTTCGTCATGCATATTTGAAAAAATAAGTCCAAGAATATTATTATAGATCATACGTTACATCCCCCTTAATCATTATACCGTTGGAATCATCTGACCGGGAGCTACAGAAACGCCTGATGATATAACTTCACCGTGACCTATAACGGCTATATCCCATTTCTGATTTTCGCCTGTCTCTTCCTTTGAAGCACCGATCTTTACATCTGATTCAATAACAGAATCAGCCCCGATGATCGCATACTTCACAACTGCGCCTGACTTGATGACCGCACCTGGCATAACAACACTGTGATCGATCACAACATTGTTTTCGATAGTAACACCTGAATAGATAATTGACGAATGAACGCTTCCGTTAACTGAGCATCCGTCACTTACAAGTGAATCCTGGATATCTGCTTCAGGTCCTATGTACTGCGGAGGAAGACTCATGTTTCTTGAGTAGATCTTCCAGTCTGCATCATACAGTTCAAGATCGGATGAATTGAGAATGTCCATGTTTGCTTCCCAGAGGCTGTAAAGAGTACCTACGTCCTTCCAGTAGCCTTCAAATGCATATGCGTACATTCTCTCGCCGTTCTGAAGCATTGCAGGAATAATATCCTTTCCGAAATCCTTTGAACCGCCGGCGTTCTCGTTTTCGATAAGATATTTTCTTAATTTGTCCCAGGTGAAAACGTAGATACCCATTGAAGCCAGAGTTGACTTCGGTTCCTTAGGCTTTTCAGTAAAATCAACTATACGGCAGTCACTGTCGCATGTCATGATACCAAAACGAGATGCTTCTTCAAGCGAAACATTGAGCACTGCAATAGTAGCATCAGCAGAATGTTCCTTATGAAAATCGACCATCTTGGAATAGTCCATCTTGTAGATGTGGTCACCGCCGAGAACGATGATATATTCCGGATTGTATCTGTCGATAAATCTCATGTTCTGATAAATAGCGTTTGCAGTACCTTCGTACCATGAGCTGCCTGAAGCAGTCTGGTATGGCGGAAGGATGTGAACGCCGCCCCTGAGTCTGTCAAGATCCCATGGCTGACCGTTTCCGATGTAGTCATTGAGTTCAAGAGGCTGATACTGTGTAAGCACACCTACTGTATCAATACCTGAATTTGAACAGTTGGAAAGCGGGAAATCAATGATCCTGTACTTTCCGCCGAACGGAACCGCCGGCTTAGCCATTTTCTGTGTCAAAGCATATAATCTGCTTCCCTGCCCTCCGGCAAGAAGCATAGCTATGCATTCCTTTTTCATAATAAGCCCTCCCTATTTCATTTTAAGTTTTGCTTGATTTTTTCTTTGCTGTTGCTTTCTTTTTCTTCTGAGACTTCTTTATCTCACTGTTCTTTATATGCTGCAGATAAAGTACTGATAGAGGAGGCAATGTGAGTGATATGCTCTGATCGTATCCGTGCATCGGGACATCTGCTGTTTCATATTTTTCAGCTGACTTTCCGGAACCCCCGAAAGCCGCGTTGTCAGAATCAAATACAAGTCTGTATTCTCCCTCTTCTGAAACGCCAATACAGTAATTCTCGCGTTCGACAGGAACAAAGTTGCATACAACAATTATCTCGTTCTCATTATCATCGATACGTCTGAACGAAATAACGCTCTGCTTGTAGTCGTCGTTTGAGATCCATTTGAATCCTCCCCATGAGTTATCGTTTTCCCACATAGGAGGATTGTTTATGTAAAATTTATTGAGCTGTCTGTTAAAATCCTGAAGCTGTCTGTGTGTTTCAAAATCAAGAAGACACCAGTCAAGCCCCGTTTTGTAGTCCCATTCTTTTCTCTGACCGAATTCCTGTCCCATAAAGAGCAGTTTCTTGCCCGGATGAGCCATCATATAGCACATGAAAGCTCTGTAGGAACTGAATTTCTGGTACTCGTCACCGCTCATCTTTTCGAGAAGAGAACACTTTCCGTGAACAACTTCATCGTGAGATATCGGAAGAACATAGTTTTCCGAGAAGCAGTAGAAGAATGAGAATGTTATCTTGTCATGATTGAACGCTCTGTAGATAGGGTCAAGAGACATGTAGAAAAGCATGTCGTTCATCCAGCCCATGTTCCACTTGTAGTTGAATCCGAGACCGCCTATGTCTGTAGGTTTTGTTACCATAGGCCATGCAGTGGATTCCTCAGCGATCATGAGAGTGTTAGGATTGTTCCTGAACACTTCCTCATTCAGAATACGGAAAAACTCAACGGCTTCAAGGTTTTCCTTGCCGCCGTAAATGTTCGGTGCCCATTCACCGTCCCGCCTGTCATAATCAAGATAAAGCATTGAAGCCACTGCATCCACCCTGAGTCCGTCAAGATGGAACTCGTTGATCCAGTAGCACGCATTTGATACAAGGAACGACCTTACAGGTCCCTTGCCGTAGTCGAAAACATGAGTTCCCCACGCTTTGTGTTCACGTTTTCTCTGGTCTTCATATTCGTAGCAGCATCCGCCGTCGAACATGTACAAGCCGCATTCATCCTTAGGAAAATGTGCCGGCACCCAGTCAAGGATAACACCGATATTGTTCTGATGGAACATGTCGATCATGCGTCTGAAATCATCCGGTGTACCGTAGCGTGAAGTAGGTGCATAGTAACCGGTGACCTGATAGCCCCATGAGCCGTCATAAGGATGTTCAGTAAGAGGCATGAACTCAACATGAGTATAGGACATGTCCTTAAGATAAGGAATTATTTCCTCAGCGAACATCGTATAACTCTTGAAAGTGGAATCCCCGTTCATTTTCCATGATCCGAGATGTACTTCGTAAATGTTTATAGGACCTCTGTAGATCTCACGGTCTGATTTCTTGTCGCGCCATTTCTGGTCGTTCCATTTGTAATCGGACTCAAATATTTTTGAAGCAGTCTCAGGTCTTGTTTCATAGTGATTTGAATACGGGTCAGATTTCATGACGATCCTGTTATCAGGAGTTCTTATGCTGTACTTGTAGTTGTCATACTGAGCAAGTGCAGGAATTTTAGCCTCCCAGATCTCATCAGAAATCTTATACATACGATTACAGTCGCGGTTCCAGCCATTGAACGAACCTACAACTGAAATGTCACGGGCATTTGGTGCCCAGACACGAAAATAATGATAGTCTGTTCCGTTTTCGTTCACCCTGTGTGCACCGAAAAACTTATATGATTCAAAATTATTACCCTGCTGGAAAAGGTATATCGGAACATCGTATGTATTGTCGTAATTTGTACTATTGTGCATCAAATCACCCTCCCATAACTACTTTTTATTATAACAGAATGTAAAAATTTATTCAAGTCTTTTGATCGTTTTTTTATGCTTTTGTCAGTTTAACTCATTGAAGTATTAAATTATCGTGCAATATTTTTTGAAAAATGATATTTAACATTCTCACCATGGTTTAAAAAGACAATAAAAAACAATGATTTAAAGTGTTTTTTCTCTGTTTTAAACAATCGATTTGTGCATGTTAGTGTTCCGGCAGCACAATAATTCGTCATAAAGACTGTGCAATTTTTACTGAATATTCTGTCGCAGCACCCCTGAGAATAAGATCAGCTTTTCCATGTCAAGCTGTTCCACTCTTGTATTTTCTCCAAGTCCGCACTCTGAAAGAGCACTGATGATCTGTTCCTTGCTTAGCTTCATCATTGACGAAAGAGAGTTTGCAAGTGTTTTTCTTCGCTGTGAAAAAGCTGATTTAACCACCGTAAAGAAGAATTTTTCTTCTTCGGCTGAAAGATCATATTTTCTGTCAACATCGATCCTGATGACCGCCGAGTCAACATTAGGCGACGGAACAAAGCTTCCGCGTGAGACCTTAAACAGTGTATTCGCAGTTCCGTAGTAGCTTACGGCAACTGAGATAGCACCGGACTGTCTGGTTCCGACGTCAGCGCAAAGCCTGTCAGCAGCTTCCTTCTGTACCATGACGGTAAGAGAATTCACTCTCGCGCCGCTTTCAAGGAAGTACATGATCACCGGAGATGTTATATAGTAAGGAAGATTTGCACATACCGCAACGTCCATTCCCTCAAACTCATCTTCAATAAGCTTTTTAAGATCAACTTTCATTATATCTTCGTTGATGATCTTTATATTGTCAAACTCCGAAAGAGTTTCCTCAAGCACGGGAAGAAGTCTTTCGTCTATCTCGACAGCCACGACCTTGTCAGCACGGAGCGCAAGTTCCTTTGTAAGAACACCTATCCCGGTGCCGACCTCTATGACTCCGACTCCCTTTCCGGCACCACCCATCTCAGCTATCCTTGGACATACGGACGGATTAACAAGAAAGTTCTGTCCCAGTCCCTTTGAAAAGCTGAAATTATGCCTTCCGAGAAGCTCTTTTATATATCCGATATCAGTTAGATTATTCATATAAATAATACCTTTCAAGATTTTTTGTACAGGTCTTGCAATAATACTGAAAAATATCTATAATTATAGTATACCTATTTTTATGATAATAAGTTTTATGAGAATAAGGAGTAATTCACCATGATCAGACGTGATAAAATAAACTACTACCTTGACATAGCCGAAAGCGTTCTGAAACGCGGCACCTGCATGAGAAGAAAATTCGGTGCGATAATCGTAAAGAATGACGAGATCATTTCCACGGGATACGTAGGAGCACCGCGAGGAAGAATGAACTGTTCCGATCTGGGCTACTGTATGCGTGAAAAGCTGAATATCCCGAAGGGAGAACGCTATGAACTCTGCCGTTCGGTACATGCCGAAGCCAACGCTATAATCTCGGCACCACGCAGCGAAATGATCGGCGCTTCGATCTATCTTGCCTGTCACGACGCAAGGACCGATACTCTTTACGGTGAGGTCGAACCGTGTTCAATGTGCAAGCGTCTGATAATAAACGCAGGCATTGCAACCGTCTACGTAAGGACTTCAGAAAACGAGTACAGAACAATAGACGTAAATTCGTGGATCGAAAATGACGATTCACTCGCTTTAAAAAACGGATATTGATATCATACCATATTTTCAGCTTTGATACAAGCTTATTTTTAAGGAAACGCTGATTTATTCATAAATCAGCGTGGGGCACGGGGCGAAGCCCCGAAATCTCCCCACCCCGGCAATCCGGCGAAACCGGATTGCCGGCTTAAAGTATTTCCTTAGTTCTATAACTTTTTATGTAAAAAAAGTTGTTTTTCTATGGAATTTATTTCGTATATGTGATATAATTATTCTGTAACACTATAGATCAATGATTTACCTGCCTTAAAGGCAAGGCATGCATATGGGGTTATTAAGAAACAATTTCTCAATACAAGGGGTGAACACACATGGCAGATGCTCTCTCACAGCATCAGATAGACGAGCTCTTTGAAAGTCTGAACAACAAAGATGATGATGACGAAAGTGACGTCAAAAAGAAAGAAAAGCGAATAAAGAACTATAACTTCAAGATGCCTCAGAAATTTACCAAAGAGGATCTTAAGCTTATTCGTGATATCTACGAACAGTACTCACGTCTTATTGCCTCATACATCACAGGCATCACGCGTCTTTACTGTCATGCAAAGGTTCTTCATGTCGAAGAACAGAAGTATTATGAATTCAACAACTCACTGGAAGACTATGTCATGATGGGTGTAGTGGGGCTGCACTTTGAAAATTCGGACATAATGGATGCCGAATGTACCATACAGTTCTCAAACGCCATCACATTCTCTCTCATTGACCGTCTTATGGGCGGTCCGGGAAACGCCTTCGAGATCTCAAGGGACTTTACCGAGATCGAAGTATCAGTCATAAGGACCATACTTGAAAAGATGGCAGTTTTCCTTCAGGAAGCCTGGTCAGGCTACATCGAAATATCTCCTACTCTCTCAAGGATCGAGACAAACGCAAGACTTACAAAGTCTATAGCGCCGGATGAAGTAATCGTTATTGCCACACTTGAGATCGAACTCAACAAGAGAAAGAGTCTCATGACGATAAGCATACCTGCCATCAACATGGAAGAGATCATGACGAACTTCAGTCAGAGGTACACATCTGAAGCCTCGAGACGTGTCGTGGATGACGAAAAAAGACAGGAACAGCGCAGCAGCATTCTCAAGGGTGTAAAGAGCTCGACACTTACTATGACAACAGTTCTTGCTGAGACCCAGATAGATCTGAGCGATATTCTGTCCCTGAGGGTAAATGACATTATCCCGCTTGACGTTCCTATAACGCAGAATGCCAAAGTCAAGATCAACAATGTTCAGTGGTTCACAGCAAAGCCGGGTATCAGCAACAACAAAAAGGCGATCAAGATCATTGACATATGCAATAATAATGAGAGGTGAATACATTGAGTACTATAGAATTAAACGCAAACCAGCTTTACGCAGTAAAGGAATCACACAATCTTGCTATGCTGTCATCAGCAACCGCAGCAGCATCACTGCTCAATGCAAGCATCTGGATCACTGATCCTTCAGCATCTGTAAGCAGGATCATGGATTACATCTACGCTGACCTTTCCCCTTCCGTATTTGTAAAAGTAACATACACAGGCGAAAAGGACGGATCAGCAGTTCTCATATTCAAGGCAGATGACGCGCAGCTCATGCTTAACCAGCTTATGGGTATGCCTCTGGAAATAAACCCTGATTTCACTTTTGATGAGATCAACACATCTGCTTTCAACGAAGTCATCAACCAGATGATGACCTCCTATTTCACTGAAATATCCACACTTACCGGATACACTGTTGTTACCACGGAAGCGGAAGTCATACCGAACAGTGCAAACCAGAACCTGTTCGTTCTCATGGGACTGAACCCTGACGACTCCATCTGTGCCGTAACATCATCATTCCGTATAGACAACGCTGTAAACAGCAAATTTGCTACGGTCATTTCAGCTGAACTCGCTGAGATCATAGCTGAAAAAACAGCAGAACGCTTCCCTATGCCTGAGGAGCCGGCAGCTCCTGTACCGGACTTTTCTTCATCTCCTGAAGAAAACAATCCTTTTGACACAACAGGCTCGGAAGACAACGGTTCAGTCTTCGACATCACTCCTGAGGAAAGTGCTTTCGGCGCTGCACTTGACCAGCCTTCAGCATTTTCGGGACTTGCAGAGCAGAACCGTTCCTTCACTTCATTCCAGAACACTCTGAATGATGAACAGCTCCGCAATCTTCAGCTCATCATGAACGTTCCTCTTGAGCTCTCCATCGAGATAGGCTCGACTCAGAAACGTGTTGACGAAATTCTTTCATTTTCATACGGAACAGTCATTGAACTCGACTCACTGGCAGATGCTCCTGTAAACGTAATTGTAAACGGACATCTTATCGCCAAGGGAGACGTTGTCGTAGTGGACGACTACTTTGCTGTAAGGATCACCGAGATCGTCAAGTCTGATCTCCTTGATACACTCAGTACAAAGGAATAACGAATAATATATGACACCGCGCTTTCTTATTGTTGACGGTGCATCATCAATGCGTGATGCAATACGTGACATACTTGAAAATGAAGATTACAGAAACATTTCTGAAGCGGAAAACGGCGAGGAAGCCTGCGAGATATTCACAAAGGAATCTCCGGACGTAATAATCATGGACCTTTCCGTTGACGGCAGATCAGGAATGGAATGTCTGAAGGAAATGAAAGAGAAAAACGATGCAGCGAAGGTAATAATCTGCTCTGCATCAGCACACAGGGAACTTGTAATGGAAGCCGTAAAACTCGGAGCTTCCGATTTCATATTAAAGCCGCTCAAGCCGCAGAGACTTATTCAGGCGGTAAACAAAGCTCTTGGCAGCTTTTAAGCAAACACAGAATAAACCGGAAATAATGCGGGACTTAAGCCCCGTACCCCGCGCTGATTTATGAATAAATCAGCGTTTTCTTAAGCAATATACACTGATAACGAGGTAATGACAAATGCGAAAAACTAAAATCATATGTACGATAGGACCAGCAAGCGAAAACGAAGACATCCTGAGGGAAATGTGTCTGGCCGGCATGAATGTGGCAAGACTTAACTTTTCACATGGTACACATGAGGAACAGCAGGCAAAGATCAATACCATCGTTAAGGTCCGTGAACAGCTGAATCTGCCGATAGCGATAATGCTTGACACAAAAGGACCTGAATACAGAATAAAGACTTTCAAGGAACACAAGATACATCTTGAAGACGGCGAAACTTTCACCTTCACCTGCGATGACTGTGAAGGAAACCACGACCATGTTTCCGTTACATACAAGGATCTTGCTTCTGAAGTAAACATCGGTGACACAATTCTCGTAAACAATGGTCTCCTTTCATTCAGAGTAAAAAGCATTGACGGAAACAACATTATATGCGACGTTATAAACGGCGGCGATCTTTCCGACAGAAAGAGCATGAACTTCCCTAACCACGTGCTTCGCGGTGACTACCTCAGCGAGCAGGACAAGGCGGACATCCTCTTCGGAATCAAGAACGACGTTGACTACATTGCAGCATCGTTCGTATCAAACAAGCGTGACATCGAAGCTGTACGTTCTTTCTTAAATGAAAACGGCGGTTCAGGCATCGACATAATCGCAAAGATAGAAAACCGTTCCGGCGTTGACAATATCGATGAGATCTGTGAGATTGCAGACGGCATCATGGTAGCACGAGGCGATCTCGGTGTTGAGATACCATTTGTTGAAGTGCCTGCAATTCAGAAATATCTTATCAAGAAATGCAGACTTCTCGGAAAACGAGTTATCACAGCAACTGAAATGCTTGAATCGATGATAACAAATCCGCGTCCTACCCGTGCTGAGATCTCAGACGTAGCAAATGCCGTGTATGACGGATCATCGGCAGTAATGCTCTCGGGCGAAACCGCTTCCGGTAAATTCCCGGTAGCCGCAGTTCGTAACATGGCTGAGATATCTGAACGCACCGAACAGAACATTGACTACACAAAGCGTTTCAGCACAACTGAGTACGTGATAAAGAATAATACTGACGCACTGTCACATGCCACATGTGCGATGGCTATCGACACAAAGGCAAGAGGGATCGTTATCAGTTCCCTTTCCGGCATGACAGTACGTATGGTGAGCCGTTTCAGACCACCGGTAGACATAATCGGTATGACAACATCAGTCAAGGCCTGGAGAAAGCTTAACTTAAGCTGGGGCGTAACTCCTGTATTAAGCGAGGAATTCAACTCCGTTGACGTAATGTTCTATCACGCCATGCAGAAAGCCACACAGATATTCGGGCTTACAAAGGGTGACAATGTCATACTTACAGGCGGTCAGACAAACGGCAAATCCGGTAATTCAAATACTATTCGTCTTGAAACAGTCAGATAAACTGCAAAAGATCATAATTGTTCTGATGAGGATATGGACAGACATCCATATCCTTTATTTTTCGGGAATACAGTGATCTCACGTTTTCCCTCCCCGCAGCACCTGATGTACAGGTCTGCATCAATACTATTTCAGTTTAAGGAGAGATTTATTTGGAAAATTTCATTGAAAACCTGACATCTGTCAACGACAGCATCAATACTGTCGTATGGACGAAAATCGGTGTCTGGCTGCTTATCGCCGTCGGGGTGATAATGACGACACTGACAGGATTCTTCCAGGTAACACATATCGGTCACTGGATGAAGAAAACAGTCGGAAGCATTTTCGATTCAAAAGTAAAAGGCCACACCGGTGAAAAAGCTTCGATATCACAGTTCCAGGCTTTGTGTACTGCACTTGCCGCAACCGTCGGCGTCGGAAACATAGCCGGAGTTGCCGCTGCCATAATGTCGGGCGGTCCGGGCGCTGTATTCTGGATGTGGATCGCAGCATTCTTCGGAATGATGACAAACTTCTCGGAAAATGTTCTCGGCATATACTTCCGCCGCAAGAACAAAGACGGCGAATGGTCCGGCGGTGCCATGTACTATCTCGAAGACGGCCTCGGGGGATATGGTGGAATGAAAAGCGTCGGACGTGTACTTGCAGTTATATTTGCTGTATGTGCCTAATTCTCTTTACAGGATTACCACCATCTACCATGACAACATCAGCATTTGATATAAAACCGCTTTCGGAACATATACTTTACACATCTGCAAACGGATCATCAGTTACACTTTACATGCTCATATTCGGTATCATCCTCATGATACTTGTAGGCATCATAGTTATCGGCGGACTCCAGAGAATAGCTGTTGTCGCTGAAAAGATCGTACCTTTCATGGTAGTGGCATTCATCCTCGGTTCACTGGTAATAATCCTTAAGAACTTCACTCATATCGGCGGTGCTTTCGCAGCAATATTCAGCAGTGCATTTACACCAAAGGCTGCCTGGGGCGCTGCAGGCGGTGTGGCATTAAAGCAGGTCATCACCATGGGATGCAAGCGAGGCGTTTTCTCAAACGAAGCCGGACTCGGTTCATCAGTTATGGTACACTCCAATTCAAACGTTGTCGAACCTGTAAAGCAAGGACTCTGGGGCATCTTTGAAGTATTTGCCGACACTATAGTGGTATGTACAATGACTGCCCTCACCATCCTCACATCAGGTGTGATCGATCTTTCAACAGGTATCGCAGTAACAGACAGCGACTCAACTCTTGTTGCCGAAGCGTTCAACACGGTATTCCGAATCGGTGATCTCGCAATAGGACGTTACTTCATCGCAATAGCAATTCTTCTTTTCTCATTCACAAC
>CADAPI010000079.1 GCA_902789705.1 uncultured Ruminococcus sp. | reverse complement strand
AATAGTGGAAAGTGAAAGAAAGGCACGGTCGAACATTACTGAAACGTCCTCATCCTTACTTTCAATCTCATAGATACCTACATGTATAAGCACATGGTAACTTGCTTTCTGATCTTTCAGTATAAAATTCGTAAGGGTTTTCTCAATATAGTCATGCTCCCATTCATTCTTAGGCATAAGCACTCCGAAGGAAGCGCCGATAAGTCTGCCGTATATGCAGTTCGGTGAAAGATAATTACTTATCCACTCGCCCATATGCCTGATGGTATGATCGCCGAATTCAGTACCGAAAATATCGTTGACCATCCGGAAGTTCTTTACATCAATATACAGAATATAATAAACTGTGTCAGGATCATTAACAAGTTTTTCAGATATCTTTGTAAACAGATATTCACGCGTGTAAACTCCTGTCATAAGATCATGTGTTGCAGCATACATCTCGCGCTTCATTCTGTTCTGTTCTTCGGTAACATCACAGATACGGAGATATGTACCCAGTGACTTTCCGTTTTCATCGACAGTCCTGTTTTCTTCAAGAGTATAGTAACGGGCGTCATCACCGCTGCCGACAACACGCTGAACACTGCCTGTGTCATTCTCACTGCCCGCATTTTTAAAGAGAGCCATGAGTGAGTCAGCTGCCTTTTCGATCTCATCCTCACTGACTTTCGCCAGTTCAAGACCCGTTTTATTTGCCCATATGCACTTTCCTGCAGGATCGAATATGTAAAGTGCTTCATCCATTCCCGAAACAATACCGGAAAGTATCCTGTCAAGAAGCCTTAAAGGCCTGTACTGCAGCGCGAAGAAGTATATAAGTATTCCAAGTGTTCCGTAGCCCAGCATTGAACGGTTTATCGGTGAATCGGAGAACAGATAGACTCCCTGCCACAGTCCTACAAAAATGACTATCAGCGAAATGGAAGTGTAGCGTTCACGGTAGATCTTAGGCATTCGCGAAGCAGTCTGAAGAAGGATGACCACCACCGCTATAACAATGGCGTATGTTACCACTCTGTGATAGGCCTGCCCGATGTACGGTTCCAGTTTCCAGTATACTGATTCTTCATAATCCACCGGTTTCAGGTCAAAGGCATGTCCGGTAAAGGGATTAAGAAGAAACTGGATACCGTCAATTGCAAGCGGTATGTAAACTATCCTCGGTTTGCTCAGTACATTGTTTCTTGTTTTGCAGTATTCCACTGTAAACTGCACAAGAGTCATTACAACAAGGTCAACCCCAAGAAAGTATATGTAGCAGCCTATCTGAGAAAGAAATTTATCGTGAGAGCCTATCAGAATAAGATTTCCGAGCAGAGGCGGTATTATGGCTGAATTGATGGCAGCTACGTAACGGGCAATAGGCTTTACCGAACGTCTTGCCTTAATAACACAGACTATCTGTGCAATGATCACGGCTGTAAAAATAGCCGAAAAAATGGTACGCACGGTATTACCCCCCTTCCTTTCCCCGGTTTACAGACGCCTTGCATTTCACTTTGTTCTCATACATGAGTTTGTCCGCGCGTTCAAAAACATCCTGAACACGGATATCAATAGCAGGATCAAACTCGGAGATACCAAAAGCAAAAAGTTTGAGACCGTTGTTTTTAGTCTCTTCAAGTTTTATCATCATCTGATCAATAAGATCACAGCGGCATTCATAATCCCTTCCCTTAAGAATGACCGCAAATTCATCGCCGCCTATTCTGAAAACAGGGCTGTGCGAAAATGAATTACAGATAATAGCACTGGCTGATCTTATATACTCATCTCCGGCCTTGTGACCTTTAAAGTCATTGACTTCCTTCAGACCGTTAAGATCGCACATGACTATCGCAAACTCAGGCTGCGTTGAGTTCCCGATCTGACTGTCAAGTTCTTCTTCAGCTTCAACGTACGCATGCTTGCTCTTGACACCTGTAAGTGAATCTCTGCCGACCATTTCAACTGCATTGCTCAGTGCGAGTTCCATACGCTTGACTTTATCAACATTTGAAACTGCAATTATTATATAATCTGAATCTTCTGCCGCACGTACAGCATACAGGGAAACGTACTGCGGTTCTCCGTTGATCAGAAGCCGGTATGTTAAATTCACCTGTCCGAATACAGCGATCGTGTTAAGAAGATTATCCTTGCTCATTGAAGCGTACATCATCGCCTGGTCTTCTTCATAAATGGAAGTCTTCATATTTTCTTCGCACTCGGTAAAAAACGAGTTTCCGTCAGATCCTTCCTTCACCCATGAATACTGGGCGCTGGTGCTGTATTCTGTGTAATGATCTGTCACTGTATTGACATGATAAATAACTGCATATCTCTGCGCAAGTGCTGTAGAAATATCGCTGAAAGTCTGTGTTTCCTTAGCAACTTCCTGTTCATGGCGAACCTGTTCATCAACATTGGCGACACCGATAACAACATGGCGATCGTCGTTTTTCGGCCGGACTAAGAGCATTTCCATGTACTGCTCTCTTCCGCCAAGATGCTGACAATAGGAAAACGATACTGAACCGGTCTTCTTCAGTGCTTCTGAAACTTTCTCTTTCTTCAGCGCACGAAGGATTCTGTCCCTGTCTTCAGAACAGATGAACTGCTTAATATCACGTTCGGCATCTGCAAAGAAGTCTTTGCCTTTTACAGTAGTACAAAATTCAGAAAACTCATCGCTTGCACTGTAGATAAGATAATTGTCCGTTTCCATATCTACATAGTAAATAACCTCATAACGGCTTGCAAGTGAGCCGGCTATCTGATCATATGTACGGCTGAGTTCCTTTGCCTTGTTTTCACGGCGCGTCTGTTTGTCCACATTCCGGACACCGATTATTATACTCTGGTCGCTGTATGACCGTATGGTTTTAAGTGAGTGATAAACCGGAACACCGTCAATAACAAGTCTGTAGTTGAGCATAAATGAACGTCCGCTTTCAAGGGCGTCCATAACGTTGTCACGGCTGAATGTCTTTAAGAACTCTGCCTGATCTTCCTTAAATACGAGCTCACGGCAGTTACGCGGAACATCCTCATAAAAGTTCTTTCCGCTTGAAGCTATTTCAAGTTCCTTGTTTTCGCCGCTTGGCACGTATTCTATATAGCTGTCGTCTTCAGCATTTATAACATAAAGATTGGTATAGTCATCCGCAAGTGCAAGTGCGAGACTTGCAAATGAGAGAGTTTTTCCGCTTTCCGTTCCCTGCATGAACTCATCCCCTTTATCATAATTTTAATCCCCAGAGGAAATATTTATGCGACATATTTCCTGCTTAAAAAATATTAATATACACTATTATAACACAGTCTGTTTGTTTTTGCAACTATATCCCGATATTCGACTGAACTTTTTAGTAACAATGACAATAGATGTTCATCGAAGATGGAATCCCCCACCCCCTGCCCCCTCCCCAAGGGGAGGGGGTGATTATGAGGGGGCTTCGCCCCCTCAACCCCGTGTTTATCTGGATTTAAAGTGAATCAAAGACACTTTACGCTGTGTTACATTCTGGTGGCTTTTGCTTCTTTAAGAAGTCGATCGTACCTAATTAGAGCAAGGTGCGGTTCGTCGAAGATAACAGCTGAGTCGTCGGCGAAAGAACTGAGTGTCATGTTGTCGCCGTTTCTCGCGCGGAATATCATGTAATCCATGAATTTTTCATAACGTGAATCAAGAACTCTTTTTACTTCATCAAAAAGTCCGTGTTCTCTCTTGAAAGGCCCTCCGAGATTAATTCCGCCGAAAGGCTGATAATCGTAGTTTATGAAATAACGTTCGGAAAATCTGTCTTCCTCAGTTATCCTTTCATCATCGTACACTTCCGTAAGCGTTTTTAAAAGAACCGCATCACCACGCTTTACAAAAGAATGAAAAAGTCTGCGTTCCTTTTCAAATCCCTGTTCAGTGAATGAACGTTCAAAGCTTTTTCTCATAAGTTCAAGCTCAGAAAGTTCAAGATTCTGTACAAACTTTATCTTCGGGCTTACAAAAGGAGTTTTGGTGATCACTGAATTACCGTCCGGCTGATTTCCGAGAATGAACCTTACAGTAAAATCGACCGAACCAGTTTTCTCGAATCCGAGATATTCGTAAAAAATCTCACCGTCAACAACGGAAAACTGTGTCTGCCTTACAGTTTCATTTTTTTCGTCGGGTTTAAAAAGATCCTTTAAGTCCGGAACTGTACGCGGAAACTGAAGCTCTCTTCTGCCGGCAAGGCTTTCTTCTGAAACATCCTCAAACTTAAGAAGACATCCGCAGTCCGGGCATTTAGCATCACGTATTTTCTTTGTGTACGGTCTTCCGGAACATTTTTCACAGTAGTAAACCTCCATCAGACAGTCACCTCCATAAGCGCCTCATAGGAAACGAGCCTTGATGAACTGTCGTCGGAAAGCTTAATTACAGGAGTGATATCAGCAAGCTTTCTGTCACCCTCTTCCGAGCGCAGAAAGATGTATTCGGTAAAGTCAGGAAGTTTCTCTCCTTTTATTATCTGCATGAAACTGCGCTTCTGATTCTGCGGCGGAGCATATTCCAGTTTAAGTTTATTTCCTGTAAACTTAACATCACATTCGCTCCCGTAGGGAACTGCTTTTCTCCGCGACTTCTCATCTGTTCCGTTACGTGAAAGATAATCACATACAGACTGGTACATGTTAAATATCTCTTCGAGCTTTATCTCACTTCCAGCCTCACGTTCATAGCTTTCATAGGCAATGTTTCCGGTACTCAGGACAGCGTCAGGGCGACAGACTACCACACGGTACTTAAGTCTTCCCTCGCTTGTCTTTGTTATTCCGGCATAGGTCACGAGAGAACCGAAGTCTGCACTTCCTTCCTCTTCCGGCGGATCTTCCGGAACCTCTGTGCATTCGTCAGAAGCAAAGAATACATCGATCTTAACTTCATCATCAGAAGATGAATAGTCGTAAAAGCTCTTTTCCATATCTCCATAAACAAATGAGAAGATATTCTTTGTTCCGCCAAGGGCCTTCTTCATCGCCTTAAACTGCGGATTATCCGGGAAAAGATATTTTCCGGGAATGACATCAGCGACAAGCGTCTCAGACTGCGGCTTTGATTCACTGCCGTTTTTTTCGTTATACAGATCGTAATATGTTTTGTCTGCACCAGACATCATAGCTATGACATCTGGCAGTATCTTTCTTAAGCTTTCGACATCATTGTTTCTTACAACAAAACCTTCAGTTGAACTGATCGGTCTTCCGAACTCATCTTCACCGCATATATGGCAGAAGCGGCAGAGCATACTAATCCTGCGGCCGTAAATGAACATAAAGCTGTTCGCCGTATTTCTAAGGATCTTCACTTTGTCTTCCGGCAGAATATCACGTATCTTCATGATGTAGCTTACAGTTTTTCTGTACTCGCGGTATTCTTCGGTGTCCTTTCCGAGCCACTCGGGAATATACATATCAAAGTAGTCGTAAGTCCTTGTTCTTCCGTATAAAAATACATCGGCAGTCATCTTTCTCACCCCTTATCCGGAAACTGCACTTATTCCGCCGCTTTCAGGTCTTACCTCACATACAAGGCTGTCTGAAACGCGAAGGCTGTTGTACGGTATTCGTATGAATCGCAGCACCAGATCAGTCTCTTCAAGCTGCGTTTTAAGAATTTTCATTTTATTGCGGTATTCACGTGACATCTTCGTAAGCATCGAAGCATTTTCCATATCGCTTATTCTCAGATGAAGAGCCGTTACCTCCTCGCTCACCGTTCTGTAAATACTGTAGAAAAGCACGCTGTCTATTCCGTAAGGAACGATCTCGGCGTCCGGTGTGATACGGTTAGTAGCCGGATCAACACAGTTTCTTCCCACGGCAGATGTTCTAATTATTCCGTAAGTCCATCCGTTTCTTTCAATTATCCTTATAGTTGTCTCAAAAGCATGTCTTATCCTGTCGGCAAGAATTTCACTGTCGCCTGTTACATCCGGTGCGTCATCCTTTGTAAGCACGAAAAGAACAGTCATATTCTTATTCACAAACTGATTTGTGTTGAAGAAGGTGTTAATGTCGTCACTTCCCAGAGCTGCGCTTATCTCACCCGCTGTTTCAGCCGCAGAAAGCCTTATGGCATCGGCAAATATGAGCAGGACATTGCTTGCAAGCAGCTCGTTTCTTACGTCCTTTACCTCATCACCCGACTTCTCGTTTACAAGGTTTTCAACAAATCCGCCCTTGTAGTCAATAAAGCTCACTCCGCAAAGGGGTTCAGTTGTACTGTATGTGTCGTCGAAAAGATTAAGCATGTACTTTTTCGTGTTCTCGGTGCTGACTGACGTGAAATTCCTGTTGTTTCTTATGGAATAACGCCTTACGTCACCTATGCTGGTCTCGGACATGTTCTCCGCCATAAAGGGAAGTATCTTGAAAAGATGGCTTCTGTCATCGTTGCGGCTGTCCTTTACCTCTATGTTTCCTGAAATGAAGGTGTCACATATACCCGACAGAAAGGCAGTTTTGCCGGATCCGCTCACACCTATCATTGAAATTTTTATATCCTGCATACATCCTCCGCCTCAAATCTGTATTTTACCTCCGGTGGTACGTCCTTCATGTTACGTATTCTCGGATATCGTTTCTTTCTCATTTCCATAAGCATCTTCTGAACTGCACGGGCATTTCCCGTTTTGTCAGTTCTGTTCAGGTACAGTTCTTCCATCTGTTTTCTCACGAGTTCAAGTGCCTCGTCAGAACAGGTGTCCTTTGAATCCCTGCACATTTTTAAGAATATCTCAGTTAGCTGTTCCGGTGTGTAGTCCTTGAAATCGTAGCGTGTACAGCGCGACAGTATGCCGGCATTCGCCGAAATAAAATCATCGTATTCACTGTTATACACTATAAATACAACATTGAAGTTCTTACGTTCATCAACCATGCGGTTCATCATGGAATTAAGTGCTGCATGGCCGTAGTTTTTGTCCTTTGAAAGCTGATAGGCTTCCTCCACCACGAGTACAGTGTTGTTCTGAGCCGCCTCGTCCATTTTTTCGTTTATAAGTTTCTGCGAATCGCCCACATGAGTTCCGATAAGTGATGAAGCATCCACAATTACCGGATTTTTTCCGCCGAGTATTCCTGTGGCATAGTAAAGACCGGCTAAAAGCTTTGCGGCAGTTGACTTTCCTGTTCCCGGATTTCCTACCCATATCATGTGTTCCGGTCCCGGATATTCTATGCCCTTTTCGCGGCACTCGTCGTAAAGGCTGCACTGGTCGTCAAACATCTGTTCCAGAAAATCAAGACCAATGTATTTTTTCAGATCGCTGTAGGCCTCCTCACGTGTGGATGCACCGAATCCGTCAAACAGATGCACTGAATCACCGAAATCTGATTTTTCGATTACCGGCTCTGCTTCCTTTGCACGCATCTGCGCAGTGCCGATGACTGATTTTGCAAGAGTCACTATGTCGCGGGCGTTGCCGAAGGTCTTCCTGTCACGTTCCCTGTAAAGATTTACAAAATAACGTGAAAGCTCCTCATCCACTTCCGGTGAAAATGTGAGTCTGTTTCTGCCTATGTAGTCCCTGAATATCTTTTCAAGAACATCCGGTTTGTAGTCATCGATGGTGATGATATTCTTCATGCTGAACCTTGAAGGAAGGCCTTCGTTCATCTTAAAGAAATCAGCCATTTTCGAGCTGTATCCGGCAACCACAACGCAGAAATGATACTTCGGATCAGTCATTGCAGCCACAAGAGTGTTGATGACTTCCGCACAGTAGTTTTCACCGCCGGATGATGAACCGTCGCTTAAATTTACAAGCGAATACACCTCATCGATAAAGAGCACACCGCCCTGAGCACGCTCAATGGCATTTACCGTGTTGATGGCAGATGCACCGAGATACTGACCTACAAGAGTGTCCCTTGAAGCACAGACAGTATGTCCCGAACTAAGGATTCCGTGCTTGTACAGAATACGTCCTATAAGTCTTGCTATTTCGGTCTTGCCCACACCCGGATTGCCCTCGATAACGAAATTCGGTATTTTATAGTTTACGTTATGTTCTCCGCGGCTTTCGACTCTTTCGAGAGTGAAAACACCCTCTTTTTTCTCTGCAGCATCGGAGTTATTGTATTTTAAAAAGTTTTCGTATTCATCAATGTTTCGTTTTATAATGTCGCAGGCATTTGCCCAGCCCTGGTATCTCCTGCTTTCAAGAACTTCCTCAGGATCTTCCGGAGAATATCTTACGTCCTTTTCCGCATAAATACGGTTTACTGTATCGACAGAAAACGGTATTCTGCTTCCTTCCGCGTCACGTAAAAATGTTTCCATCCGGTCACGGAAAGTGTTGAGTCCGCTCTCTGATTCACGGCAGTAAAACTGCATGGTGTTTACTATTTTGTTTATATTCTCCTCATCCCAGTCAAAGGTTATCTTTTTGTTACCCTTTCCCGTGTCAATACCGCGCACCGCCCAGTAAAACAGAAGATCGCGCATTTCGTCACTGCCGGGATGTCTGACTATAAGGCAGTTGTCCGTATTGAACCTGCGTTTTCCCTCATGGTCTTCCGCAATGAACAGCGAGGAAAGTGAAAGCTCACTGCTGCTCTGAAGCATCTGTCCGATTTCCTTTGTACCAAGTCCCTTCGACAGGAAAATGCATATGTTCCTGTTGTCTGCGGGCATGGACTTCCAGCTTTCAAAAAGGCGGTTGTAGTTTCTGCGGCTTACCGAATCGGTACGGTTTACAAAGTCGTCAAAGCTTGTGAAAACTATAACTGTACGCCTGTTCCGGTTATTCATGAGCGCCTCGGCCTTGTGGATAAAGTCAGCATCGCTTTCCATAGGATAACGCATACGCACATCCTTTCTGGCTTCTTCCTTTTTCTTCGGTGCAGAAGGAACTTTTTCCTTTATTCCGAAAACATTGAAAATGTCGTCTTCATCTTCACTTTCTTCCAAAGCTTCAGTTTCCGGTTTGTTTTCAATGCACACGGCATAGTTTTCAGCACTTTCCCTGTCGTGAAAATAAATTCCGGAACCGCTTCCTGAATAGAACAGAACACACTCGTAGCCCACCTTTTTCAGATATCCGCACAGATACTTTTCAAAACTCATTATCTGCAGATCAGGTGTGCAGAATGAATCTGTTATGTTTCCTGAAATACTGAAAATACGATGTGATGAATATTCAAAGATCGATCTTTCCACTTTTCTCACTTCCTTCAACTGATCAGGTTCCGGGGCGGAGTGAGTCTTTATAGATGTGCCCCGTTCCCCATGCCGGTCTGAAGACAGATCAGCGTTTTAAATCCTTATTTCCGGCTTACTGTTACCGGATTTTCTATCATACTCGTTTTACCGAGATCCTTCGCATCTTTGCCTCTGGTTTCTTCACTGCACTTAAGACTTACATCTGCAATACTGCGGCACGTACCCTTAAGTTCATTTACAATAGCTTTTCTGTACTGCTCACGGCTTTCCTCATTGCTTTCATTGCTCGAAAGTATGAGTTCAGTCTGAAGTTCAGCGTTCTCATCTTCATACGGAAGAAGCGAGATCGTAAGTTCCTCTCCGGTTAGTGCACAGACATACTTTCTTTCCCCCGACTTTGCCGGATCGCCGTCAGTATATCTCGTTTCCTTAAGGGAAAATCCCTTTTCCTTCAGCAGATCAAAAATCACTTTTTCAGCTTCGCTTCCACTCTGTTGAGGCTGTAGAACATAAAATAGAACGCATTCGCCGTTTCTTCATTTATCTCCGCAAGCATAATGTTTAATTCTTCAGTCTTCCTTTTAAGTTCTGATGCCGGAACACTGTCATTTATATTTTCGATATATTTCTTAATTTCCTCAGACTTTGTCAGAAATTCATCGTACCTGCACTTCATAAACTGAGTCAGGTCGGCAGTTACTTCACGTTCCGTTTCATCCGGCATTTTGAATTCCGCAGTTTTAAGGGCTTCAAGCAGTCCGCTTACTTCTTCGGAAAGAAATACAAGCGAACTTTTATAGAACTGTCTTTCGTTTTCCTCCGCATCCGACCTGTACATATCCATGTATATCTGCGTAATAGCAGATGAAGCAAGGCTGACTGCCGACTGGAAGTTTCCTCTTTCCAGATCACTTTCCGCCTCACGGATGTATTTTTCTCCAGTCTCCGAATACACGCTTTCTGCCAGTGTCCGTGCGTCTTCCAGAAGCTCCGAGGCTCTTTCGTAAGCCCGCATGTCACGGTCGGCAATATCAGCCTCTATCTTCGAAATATCGGAAATAATGTTCTCCTTAAGTCGTGTAAGCCTCGACGCTATATCCGAATTGCTCCGGTTTACAGCTTCCGTGTAGTTCTTCTTAAACTGCGTGTGGATGTGCTCAATGCTGTCGAGGGTAGTTTTTTCATTCGCTTTCAGAAGAGCCCTGAATTCATCGGAAGCTCTGCTGTTATTAAGGCTTTCCGCTGCTTCTACCTGTGCATCCATGATCTTTTCAAGCATCTGTTCCGTGCTCCGGTAAAGTGCCTCGCGCTGTTCTTTCAGGCTTTCCGTCACTTCCGCATCCAGCGCCTTAAGATCATTACTCAGTTTTCTTACCTTTTTTTCTTCCTGCCTCTGATTATATTTATGAACAGCGATAGCCCCTGCAAAGGCAACGCTGCCGACAGATTTTGCTATGTGTTCAGCTGCATACATGACCGACAGTGTCATTACCACCGGTGTGAAAAAAATAGATCCCCTGCTTATCCCGCTCATAACTATCTCACCTTTCCTCTAAATCAGCAATCCGGCTTCGCCGGATTGCTGGGGGGTGGGGAGATTGCGGGGCTTCGCCCCGTTCCCCCACGCTGATTTATGAATAAATCAGCGTTTCCTTAAATCCGGTCTCCAGCATATGTTTATTAATTTAGCATCTTTTTTTAACTGACAGTTCTTTTCGTCTCTGATCTGCCGCTCTGTTTTTAAGTGTATCTATAGCTGCCGAAGGATCAGAAAACTTCGTTTCACAGTTGCTCTCTGAAAATACCGCAAGTTTGCCTGTAATACTCTGAAGACCGTTTAGGAAATTCTTTTCGGTAGCCTTCAGGTTTTCCGGAGTTCCGGAGCCTGTATGTTCAAAATACACACCCACTGCATTTATCACCGTTATCCTGTCCGGACATACCGGAAAAATGCAGACCGTGATCTTTTTCCCCGGTTCGGAAGCTTCAATAATATATTCCTTCCGTATATCGCTGTCACGGAATCCCTTTGAGATAATATCGCAGCAGCGGTCATTTTTCATATAGTTTATCATTTTTTTTGAAAGAGCAGCTGCACGTTCAAATGAGGCGGCAAAACCGGTGTGGATATACGACCTTACCTGACACACCTCTTTATGAAGTGCAGTAAGTGCATCAAGTTTTCCGGAAAGTTCCTCGAAGGAAACGCTTTTCCCTTTCCTTCTCTCGCTTTTTAAAAATGAAGTTATTTTTTCTTCCCTTGTATTACCGTCACTTTCAGAAATTTTCCCTGTAAACTCCGCAAATTCTTCCGCCTTTTCCGCCGCAGGAGAAAATCTGTTTTCGCACCAGAAATCGAAGGTATCGGCTTCACGTTCCGATGCCTTAAAAAGCTCTTTTTCAAAGCTTTCGGTCTTTATTCTGCAGAATTCATCTGATTTTATAAAATCGACCACAAGCGATGTATATGATTCAAGCTGCGAGTAGTATCTTACCCACTGCTCCATATTCTTTTTCATACGCTCGTCCATCAGGGCTATCTGAAATCCGGTGCCGGATGAAAGCGCCATGCATGACTCGTAGAACCCTGCTCGGAAATCCGCCTTTACTGATTCCATCTGCATAAGAAGGGCGTCTGCCGCTCCCGGTTCAAAAGACTCGTGAGGATATTTTTCCGTAAACTTCTGGAATTCGTCATAGACCTTTTCCATTCGTCTGCGGGCTTCGTTTTTCATGCTCTCCTCACGCTTTTCGAGTTTTCCCGAAAGTCCGGATATCTCGCCTGCAAGCTCATTTTCCGTCTTCTTCATCAGAGCCTGCATCTCGTCATTTTCAGACTTCAGTTTCGCGTATTCGGAACTTATTTCATCGATCTTCTTTCCAAGTTCCTCGTTAAGGGTCTTTGTGTATTTTTCGAGTTCAGTTTCAAACTCTGTACGAAGTGAAGCGTCATGATCTGCAAGCTTTTCCTTCATCTCCTGCTGCATTTCCGAAAGACGTTCGTTTAATGATCTTTCATAGTCGCTTCGTATCTCGTCCATTGCCGTGAGGTTCTTTCTGAACTGCTCACGCATGTTTTCAAGTTTTCTGTTTAAAATAACAGTCTGTGCACTCAAGCCTGCTCACCTGCTCGTTTTTCAGCCATTGCGGCTATGTCGTCCGCTATTTCATCTGCAGTTTTCTTTAAATCATCAAGTTTCTGCCTTACAGTTTCAAAACCTTCGTCGGTCTTATAGTGTTCAAGTATTTCTGCAAAGACTTTCAGTTCATTCTCAAGTCCGCGCACTGTTTTTTCATTCTCCGAAACATCTTCAAGATCTTTTTTAAGAGCATCACGTTTGCTTTCAAGCAAGGACATCTCTGTAATCTTAGCTTCAAGTTCTTCGTTTTCCGCTCTGAGCTCACCGATCTTCAAAACAGTGTTTTCTTTTTCATCCGCAAGCTTTCTGTTTTTATCAAGTTCCTCTGAAAGCTCTGAACGCAGTTTATCGACCTCCGGAGAAAGTACGGCATTCTCTGACTTCACGGCATTCAATTCATCATTTATATATGCTTTTTCATTATGCTCGTCAGTAACCGCGTTGCCGGCAATATACTCTTCGATAAAGCGAAGCTCAGGATTTGCATCGTTCTCAGACGGTACTATCTCAAATCCGCAGGCATTTATATTTCCTGAGGCGACAGTTTCACTTCCGCAGCGTATCTCATATTTAAGATCAAGCTTTTCACTGAAAATGAGTCTCGAAATTTCAGGGAAAAGTTTACCGTTAAAATCTGCTTTTACAGAAAACTTTACCTTCGCTTCTCCGTTCTGATTTGAAGGACTGATACACTGAATAACAGGTGTATTCTTCACAAATGTGTTTTCGGTGAATCCTTCCGCACTCACCCTGTGCATGATCATGCACTTTACTTCACCGGAAATGATCTTTTCAGCTGCTTCTCCGGCAATGACCATTATACTCTCATATTCTTTAAGCATGTTCTCATCTCCATTCGGCAGTCCTTGTATTACTCTCCGCTCCGGAAAGCGAAATGTCCGTAAACTCCGCCTCCAGCTTTCCGTTCCTGTTTTCAAGTCTTATCTTAATCTTCTGACCGCTTACAGAAGATACTGCCGCAAGTCCGACCGGTATTATCCTGTCACCGTATACACTTGAAGGATTTGAATATGCGGCATCATCACGGTGTCTTCTTGAAACGGCAATTACAAATTCACCGCCGCCTTCGGCCGGTACAGTAAAGCTTTCACATCTTCCGTCAGGGAAAAGCAGCGGCTTATACTCTATTCTTCCTGAACGTTTGTTGTTTAAAATTATACCGTAGTCATGATCCGGAAGCACTGAAAATCTGTCTCCGGATTTTATACATTCGCCTTCGTTTTCAACAGGTATTTCTGAATTGTCAGAAATATCATTCTGCATTACGGCTTCGCAGTTACCGGAAACCGCATTATTTTCTGCGGAAATTTCCCCTGTTATGTTTTCCGTTACAGTTTTTTCGTTCTGAACAGATACCGTATCTTCAGAATCATTTTCATGTTCAGAAAGTCCGGCAAGGAAATCATTCATACTTATCCTTCTGCTTCGCCTGTATACCGTGGCTTTTAAAAGCAAGTCTGCAATATCCTTTATCTCTTCCGGAACAAATTTCTCATCTATGACAGACTCATCTGAATCCGGATCGGCCATCATAAAGCACTCGTCTTCCGGTGTGCCGGCCGCTTCAAAATAATCCTTTCCGGCATATTCGTAAAATATCCGCATAGCAAGGGAGTACACCTCTGCCGCATCATCATGTTCCTCAGCAAACATAAACTCCTGCGGATCTCTGTAAGTACGGGCATTTTCTCCGTTTGCAATCAAATGACTGAATCTTTTTCCCATAGTCCCACCTATATTTCAAAGCTCACTTCAATGCTTCTGTTGTGATCGTTCAGATCTTCAGCACAGACAGTAAGCACACCTTTCTCGTCAAACCGGAATACCGTTTCTATCTTCTGCTTACCTGTATCCATCGGATTTATGTCATTGAAAACAAATTCCCCGACCTTCCTGTATTCAAGGTTGTCAAAGTCCTCCGGATCGCCGTTATATTCATACACCGCAAAGCGAAGTTCGGTCTCAAATCTTCCTGTATTCGTGTAAACGTGTCTTACCTCAAAATCAGTATCCACGTCAGTTCCGGCTGAAATCACCGGATCCATATACTTTCCGTTTTTACCCGTGCAGATAAGTCCGAGAGAGTTAAGAAGCTTGTTTACGATGTGGATGTTATCATCGCAGGCCTTTATGGCCGCTCCTCTTGCAATTACCGTAAGATATCCGTCGCCTTCGCACACATCACCGGCAGATACAAAACTGCTGCCGTCAAAGGTGGAGGATATGAACTGCTTTAGGTACGGGTCAGAACTCATGCCGCCTACAAAGATAACATGATCAGGCTTCTTCTCCATGACCTCATCTGAAACGATAAGTGCTCCCAGTTTTTCGTATATCTCATCAGCTGCAGAAAGATATTCGTCGTAGCTAATCTCCGCACGGAAACATCCTCCCGCACTGCAGTTTTCTTTCTTTTCACATACAGCACATACCCCGTCAAGATCAAGAACTGCTTTTTCCGAAGGACAGGCGTACAGCTTCTTTTTAAGCGTTTCCGAAGCGTCCGCAATAATTCTTCGTGTCTTTTTTCTTGCCACGCCGAAGGTGGACTCCTCATCACTGAGATCCTGTCCGGAGCAGTTCCTTAACTGTTCAAACAGAAGTGAAGCAATAACTCCGTCAAGGTCACGGCCGCCGAGATGACGGTTTCCGTCTGCATCTTTAACAACAAAACCGGTCACGCCGCTCGTACCTGTAAGCTCAACAAGGGCAGCATCCACCGTGCCACCGCCGAAGTCTATGACATAGACGGTGTCTCCGGGTCTGAAACTGTCGTCGTTGAAGGCAAGAGCAGCCGCAACCGGTTCTTTGATTATTTCGATAAGTCCAAGGCCTGCACGCTTAACGGCAGACGCAGTACGGCGTATCTGATCCTCGCCGAACTTGGCAGGAACAGTGACTACCGCATCAAATTTTTTCTCGTCAGGGAATCGTTCGGACAGAGTGACCCTTACTTTCTTGAGGATCTCAAAGGCGATGTCCTCAGCCTTGTATCTTCTGCCTTCCTTTTCCCAGGTTTTCTTTCTGTCGTCCATGTATATTTTCGACTGCGAAACAAAGGACGCCGGATCTTCGGCCGCACGTTTAACGGCTTCACTTCCGACAATGACTTTACCTCTGTCAAAAAACACACATGACGGAAGAAAAGTTCTTCCGTCATCGAACTCAAGAAATTCAATATTTCCGTATATATTCATCCAGCCGGCCACCGTATTGGTCGTGCCGAGGTCAATTCCTATTTTCATATCCCTATCCCCTTAAACGCATTAAAATGTGAATAAAGCGCCATACTACATAGACTATCACACAAGCAATAATTATGTTTAATGACGATGTGACAAGAATAGCAAAAATATCGGAAAAGCATTCTGACACTGTAAAACCGGCAAATGAACTGAGCTTGTGCTTCATAAAAAACAATACTGTCATCATGAATGATATTCCGGCGACAGAATTGAAATTAAATCCGATGTGCGTTCTGAGCCTGTTTGCATAAACCAGAAATGAAGTGAATACAAAAGCTATACTGAACATACTGGCTGCAGCCGTAGCCGAGCCGATGAAATCAGTCAGTATCTGCCTTATGGATTCAAGTATCTCTCCGGACATTGCCGGCCCTTTGAAGTACATCAGGACTGAATAGAAAAAGTACAGTACAAAAACTGTTACCATAAAAGCAGCAGGTGAAGAAGTGAATCTGATCCTGGTATCGTCATTACGGATCCAGTTTGCAAAGAAGATATCATTGTCTTCCTCGGAAAAATTCTTCAGAGCCATTCTTCCCCGTACTGCGTGTGTAAATCCGCTGCAAATGGTGGCACCCTCTCCGGCATAATCACCGTAAATGCGTACATGTACGCGGTCATTACCCGTTTCATCTTCACGCGGACAGATGTCAAATGAATAAAGAGTGTCACTGAAACTCTGCCCGTACATGATGTAGTGCCTGATTTTCGTGAAAAGTCCGCGCTGTTCCCCTGTGTGCGGTCTTATATTTTCCACCGTGCCACAGATCATGCGCTGTTTCCGGTATTTATCAGGGACTGAAACCTCTCTCAGCTTTCCCTTACCCTTTTCTGAAGTCTTTTTCTTTCCCTTTGCCACAAGTTTCGGCCTTCCGGCAAGACTTGCTTCGGAAACTTCCGCAAACTGCAGACGTGCCTTGCAGACAGGACATTTCGTACCCGCCTTCGTGCTTTCTGTGTACGGTTTTCCCTCACATTCAGGACAGAAATAGATCTCCATAAAACCCCTCCGTAAAATCCGGCATCATCATGAACGATTCATCACTTCTTGACTGTTATGTAGTCGATGAGTTCATCAGTAAGAATCTCGAAAAGCTTGAGAAGCGCTTCAGTATTCTTGTTTACTGAGAAGATGAAAAGAAGTGAAAGGAAAGTATTCCATGTCATTGTTCTCTGCTTCTTCTCGATGGCAAGAATCGTCTGTCTGCTCATACCTGCAATGTCTGCAAGTTCAGCCTGTGTGATTCCGAGCTTGGCACGGAGCACCACAAGATTCTCTGTCATGCGGTCAACTAACAGTTCCTTTGTTTTTTCGTTCATAATAAAACAACCCCTATCTTTTTACTAATATCATAAATGAGTAATTTGCATAAAATTTTGCAAATATACCCGCCTTTATACTATGTATTATACTACATTTCATGCAATGTGTCAAGAGTTTCAAAACAATTTGTGCATGAAAATATGTAATTGTGCTAAAGGAAAGCTGCATGTGATATCTACCTACCACATGCAGCCAGTTTTGTATGCAATCTTACAGAGCAGATTTTTTACCCGTCACACCGTCAATTCTTTAGTCTGACGAAGGTGATGTGCCTTCGGCACATAATTGAATTTGTCATACCCACAATGGGCATGACAAACGATTATACAGGAAATCAAAAGTTTTGGTTTCGTGTGGATTAATCATTTTACAGCACTATCTCCCCAAACATGATCTTCTTTAAAAATGATTCAAAATTCTCTGCTACAACAGTCGATTCTTCATATTCCGGTTCGAAGCCGTTTACTACGTTTCCGGTCACTGTATCTATAGCATAATAGGAATATTCTCCTTCAACAGATCTGAATATTGGCATGTATCTGTCCCAGAAAGCTTTAATCGGTTCAGGATCATCACACCATTCAAGGCTCTCAAGTTCATATTCATTCCAGCGGAAGCCTTCGTTCAGATCATTCTTGTACTCACGAGGAGTAAGAAACCATTTTGTCACATCATGGTTCTGAAATAAACTTATCCGTGCAATGAATTCATACCATGTTTCCGGTATGGTGTAACGCTCTTTGATATGATCCGGTAATTCCGCCTTATCGTGATCTTCAGCGACATCCCAGCCGTTATTTCTTGCCCATTCAATAAATTCTTCCTTCATAAGATATCCCCTTTTTTCATCAGTGATTTTCAAGTCCCATCGCTTTATTAAGCGGTGTCTTAAAACGTTTGGACAGAATCTTTACTTCATTACCTACTAAAAGTGCTGAGATCACAGTTCCTATCCCTATGCTTCCGAAAGCATGAATAACAATCAGACAGGTTGCAAGTGATATTATGACCATAGCTACATCACTGATAACCTTTAAAGTCGGAAAATCAAATTTAGTCACCTTAGTAAGTGCAATAAGAAAGCCTTCTACCGGAAGCGGTATCAGATCAGCTGAAACATACAGAAACACTCCGATAGCTACTATTATCGTACTTACAAATGCCAGAAAAAGTTTAACAGCAAAATTCGACGGATCCGGAATCAAATTAACAAATTTAACGCACGATGTCATAAACATACCAAAAACAATGCTGACCGGGATCTGAAGAAGATTTACTGCTTTATATTGCTTTCGCAGAACCGGGATTTCAAGCAAAGCCATTGCAACTGAAAATATTATCGTTGCAATTCCAAGGTCAATACCTGATACAACTGTAATTGTGTAAGGCACAGAACTGTTTGGCGATACCCCAAGTACTGACTTGACCGATACAGCAACCCCTAAAGTCATGATAAGCATTCCTGTGAAATAACAGAATAACCGTACCCCGAATTTCTTTTTGTCTTTCATTAAAAAAACGCCTTTACTTTCCTGTATATTTAGTTTTACATTCGCTTTATAGTATAACATGTTTCACCCATTCAGGCAACAGAAAATGTGATGTGCCTTCGGCACATAATAAAAAAACAGACTGCATAACCTTAATGGCCACGCAGTCTGTTTTCTGTAATCGGTGATTTTCCAGTCAGCGACTGGAAAATTTCTATTTTATTTTCCGAAGGAAAATACTCCATTAATTCATGCCTCGCAGGAGAGCCAATCCGAAAGGATTCTTTTTTCAGAATCAAATGATACTCCGATTTTGAACACTTTTCTGTTATCCGCTGAAAAAGGAAGAGCATAGTCTTTTTCATCTATCTGTCTGAGAGCTGCTTCAGCACTTTCATCACGTTTGAATTCAAACAGATAAATAAATTTTTCAGTTTCCACTTTACAGTCTATCCGACCGCTGAACGTATGCATTTCACAAACCGTGTATTTACCGAGCAATGTAAATACAAGATAAATAACAGTCTGAAAATAATGTTCAAACGGTGCTTCATTTGAGGTATATGTAATACTCGCAAAAAGAGCAGTAAGTACATTTCTTATGGAATCCAGATCTCCTTCTTCAACATATCCTTCAAGAGTAAAAATATCCAGTCCGTTTGATTCCGCTGCACTCGGAACATAATACGGCATCATACTGTTAAGGAATCCGTACTTTACCTCTTCGTTAGGAAACGAAAGAGTATAACGCTGAAGCCTTCTATTGTATTCCGATATTGTAAGATAACCACACTGATAAAGCAGAGGTGTAGGAGACAGTGAATCTCCAGTATAATCAAGAATAACACTTTCACTAGCGTAAATTGTTTTATCCGAAAACTTACGTACATCAAAACTGTTGTTCCTGAGCATCTTAACAAGAAAAGTAGGTGAGCCGCTTTCAAACCAGTACGGTCTGAATTCATGGGCATAAAACGCATTTATAATGCTGAAAGGATTATAAACACCTTCAGAATACGGATAAAAATGATATCCGTCATAAGTTTGTTTTAACTGTTTCCTGCATTCATCTATAGTGAGATCCTGTGATTTGGCAAGTAATTCAATATGTTCAGAAAAATATGTATTAAGTTCATTTTCAGTAATTCCGCACAAAGCTGAAAATTCTTTATTCAAAGAAATATCTATCAGCTGATTCAAGTCACTGAATATGCTTACCTTATGAAATTTAGTAACGCCGGTAATAAACACAAACTGAATGCAGGCATCACAGCTTTTCAGATTACTGAAAAATCCTTTGAACAGAGACTTGTTATGTTCCTGCAGTTCAGGATCATTTATAAGATCAAGCAAAGGCTTGTCATATTCATCAACAAGAACAACACATCGTTTTCTTGTTTTTTCTTTCACTCTGACAAGAAGATTTTTAAACCTGGTTTCGACTGAAACGGCATCTGTTATAATATCGTATTTATGTTCCCAGTCTTTAAGATGAGAATCCAGCACCTCTTCAAGGGAATTCGTCTTAGAATAATCCTTCCCGTTAAAATCAAAATAAAATACAGGATACGGGTGCCATGCATCAGGATTATCTGCTTCCAGTTTTTCTATTTCAAGTCCGGCAAACAAATCCTTTCTGCCTTCCCAGTAAGCCTTCAGTGCAGACAGCAGCAGACTCTTTCCGAATCTGCGGGGACGACTTAAAAAGAACGGTGCAACATCATGAACCAGTTTATATATATAAGCTGTTTTGTCAACATAGATACAGTTATTATTAACGAGTTTCTCAAAATCCTGTACGCCCATTGGGAGTATTTTTTTATTGCTCACCGTTTACCTCCTGTTATCAGATAAATGTAATAATTCATATAATTAGTATACCACGTTTCAGACTTTCAGGCAACAGAAAATGTGATGTGCCTTCGACACATAATTAAAAAAACAGACTGCATGACCTATACGGTCACACAGTCCGTTTATGTTATCGGTGATTTTCCAGTCAGCGACTGGAAAATTTCTATTTTATTTTCCGAAGGAAAATACTCCGAGTCCGATAAGCCACTCAGTGCGTGACCAATTTCAAACGTCATATCCTTTAAGAAAAAAAGCGAGACGCAGCCGACGCATTTACGTCAGTTACGCCTCGGATTTTTTTGAAGTTTTAAAACAGAAATATTACTTGTTTACTGCAGTAAAGCTGTCGCCGTTTGCT
>CADAPI010000078.1 GCA_902789705.1 uncultured Ruminococcus sp. | reverse complement strand
ATCACGAGGAAGATCACTGCTGCTGTCACGACCATGACCATGAACACGAGCATGAACACGAGCATCATCACCACGATCACGAGGAAGGTCACTGCTGCTGCGGACATGGCCACGAACATGAGCATGAACACGAGCATCATCACCATGACCACGAAGAAGAGCACTGCTGCTGCGGTCACGATCACGAGCATGAACATCAGCATGAGCATGAACATCATCATGAAGAAAAAGCTGTAGCCGAACACAGTCATGATCACATTCATTCTCACGAACACGGCGAAAGTGAAAAATCAGAGCTGCCTGTTATAATTGCAGGTGCTGTGCTTCTGGTGGCCGCTAAAATTGCTGAATCCTTTGTGGGAAATGAATGGATTAAGGCCCTGATGTACGTTGTACCGTATCTTATTCTTGGCTGGGAGATCCTTTCTGATGCTTTTAAAGGAATATTACGCGGAAGAGTCTTCAATGAAAAATTCCTTATGTCTATTGCTACAATAGCGGCCTTTGTCCTGAAGGAATATCCTGAAGCTGTCGGAGTTATGCTCTTCTTCCGCATAGGAGAATATTTCGAGGACAAGGCAGTTGAAAAAAGCAGAAAATCAGTTATGGATGCCATCGACATGCGTCCTGAAACTGTAAACCTTGTTGAAGGCAGTGAAATTACAGTTATTCCTGCTGAAGAAGCAGAGCCGGATGATATTATTCTTGTTAGAGCCGGTGACAGAATACCACTTGACGGAGTAGTTGTTGAAGGAAAAAGTGAGATCGATACATCTTCAATAACCGGAGAGCATCTTCCGGTCGCAGTAAATGAACACGAAAGTGTTCTTTCCGGATGCGTAAATCTAAGCGGTGTTTTAAAGATAAGAGTAACAAAGCATCTTTCTGAATCAATGGTCAGCAGGATCGTTGACAGCGTTGAAAATGCCGCAGCCGGAAAACCAAAGTTAGACCGTTTTATTACAAGATTTGCAAATGTATATACACCTGTTGTAGTTGCTGCAGCTGCTCTTACTGCAGTTGTTCCTTCACTGATAACCGGAGACTGGCGCAAATGGATCTACACTGCAGTTACCTTCCTTGTAATCAGCTGTCCGTGTGCGATCGTTCTCAGCGTGCCGCTTACATATTTTGCAGGTATAGGTGCTGGCTCGAAGAAGGGTATACTTTTCAAGAGCGGTTCATCGATAGAAGCTGTATCAGCTGTTAAAGCTGTTGTGATGGATAAGACAGGAACAATAACCAGCGGAATATTCAGCGTTGACAGTACTGAGACATATTCAGAAACTGATGAAAAGGAACTCTGCCGCATTTGTGCATCGTGTGAAGCTGTTTCAACTCATCCGGTTGCACAGTGCATAGTCAGAAAGTCAGAGGAACTTGACCTGAAGCTTTCTGATGCTGAGGATATTACCGAATTTGCCGGAATGGGCATGGAAGCAGTGATCGACGGAAAAAGAGTTACCTGCGGAAATGCAGAGCTTATGAAAAACAGAAACATTGACATATCATCATATACGCCGGGAGAAGCGTGTACAGATGTACTCTGTGCTGTTGACGGTGTACTTGCCGGATGCTTCCGGATAAGTGATACCCTGAAAGGCGAGAGTATCAGTGCGATAAAGGACATCAGATCCGGAGGCATTAAAACTGTAATGCTTACAGGTGACTCGGAAGCCAGCGCTGCAAAAACAGCCCGTGAAACTAACATTGACCGTTACTTTGCAAAGCTTCTTCCTGAGGAAAAGCTTGAAAAAATGAAAGATATCCGCAGTGAATACGGAGCTGTAATGTTTGTCGGTGACGGTATAAATGACGCACCTGTACTTGCCGGAGCGGATGTGAGTGCTGCTATGGGAAGCGGTGCTGATGCTGCAATCGAAGCAGCTGACATAGTTATTATGAATTCAGAAATGGATGCCGTTCCGAAGGCGCTGAAGATCTCTTCGGACACAAATCGTATTGCTAAGCAGAATATCATTTTTGCTCTTGCTTTCAAGCTTGCCGTAATGATACTGGGTATTGCAGGGTTCGCGAACATGTGGTTTGCGGTATTTGCTGATTCAGGTGTAGCAATGCTCTGTGTGCTTAACTCCGTAAGGATACTCAGAAAAAAATACTGATATTTTCAAAACCACCAAATCAATATATACCAAAAACGCAGGGCAGTTTCTGACTCTGCGTTTTTGATTTAAGGAAACATTAAAATCAAAAATAATTATTTTGAATTTGTATAATTCGTTGATTTTCTGCGTGAAATATGGTATACTATTAGTAGTAACTTTCTTATAAAATGACAATTTTATCAGTAAAACACTGAATGATCAGTGTTTTACGAATATAACGGAGTAAACAGATGTCTATAATCATTAACAACATAAAATCGCAGATATCCGAAGATGCAGAAAATGTGATCCGTAAAGCTTTGAAAAAAGCAGATATCAGAAAATCAGATACACTGAAAACCGGCATCTACAAGACATCGCTGGATGCGAGAAAACGTACTGATATTCATTTTGTACATTCTGTTTATGCCGATCTTGGTGATGCAGAAAGAGAAAAAAAGCTTTGTGCTTCGGATGCTTCGCTTCAGTATATAGACAGTGAAGTGAAAAAACCGGTTATAAAAAGCGGTAACTACAAAGGAAGGATAGCTGTCACCGGTTTCGGGCCTGCAGGCCTGTTCTGTGCTCTGGTTCTGTCTGAAAACGGATACAGACCGATAGTTTTTGAACGAGGGGAAACGGTTGACGACCGTGCACGTTCAGTGGAAAGGTTCTGGAACGGAGGACCGCTCAATATCAGCTCGAACGTTCAGTTCGGTGAAGGCGGAGCGGGAACTTTTTCTGATGGTAAGCTTACTACACGTATAAAAGATCCTTTCTGCCGTTACGTACTTGAGAGCTTTGTGAAATTCGGTGCGCCTGAGGAGATCCTTTTCAGGGCTAAACCGCACATAGGAACGGACAAGCTTAAAAGTATAATAAAAAGAATGCGTGAGCAGATAATGGAAAACGGCGGAGAAGTGCATTTTAACACTACTGTTACCGGGTTTGAAACAGACGGCAGCAGAATATGCAGGGTAAAGACTGACAAGGGCGATCATGATGCAGCGGCAGTTGTTATGGCTGTAGGAAATTCCGCAAGAGATACCTTTGAAATGCTTTTTTCAAACAGCATTCTTATGCAGACCAAGCCGTTTTCAGTCGGTGTCCGCATAGAGCATCTTCAGGAGAGCGTAAATGAAAGCCTTTACGGTGAGTTTAAGGACAATCCGTTTTTGCCGGTCGGTGAGTACCAGCTTTCATACAGAGACAATGAAGGCAGAGGAGTCTATACTTTCTGTATGTGTCCGGGAGGAATGGTCGTTCCTTCAGCAAGCGAGGAAAACACTGTAGTAACCAACGGCATGAGCGAGTTTTTACGTAACGGAAAAAATGCGAATGCAGCTGTTGCGGTCTCTGTATCCGAAAAGGACTTTGGCAGTTCACCTCTTGACGGTATGTATTTTGCGAGAGAACTGGAAAGGCGTGCATTTGAGCTTGCCGGAAGAGACTATAAAGCGCCTGCAACAACGGTGGGCGGATTCATGAGCGGAAAACCGTCTCTGGAATCTGCTATTGCACCAACGTTTGCACGCGGACTTGCAGAATGTGATTTTAACAGGCTTTTTAATGAAAAGATAAACAGTATGCTGAAAGCAGGCCTTATGGATTTTGGCCGTAAAATGCGCTGCTTCAGAGACGAAAGCGCGATAATGACAGCTCCTGAAACAAGGACTTCATCACCGCTTCGTATACTCAGAAATGAAGAACTGGTTTCTCCGGTGCTTGACAACCTATATCCGTGCGGAGAAGGTGCGGGATATGCCGGCGGAATAACGTCAGCGGCTGTAGACGGTATAAAAACAGCTTATAAATTAATGGAGAGATTCTCTCCTGAATAATAAAGAAAAGGCAGATAGACATGAAAAACATTATTAACAGAAAAATACTCACGTCGTGCTGCAAGGTCAAAGACAGAGACCTGATGGCGTATTCCCTTGGCGGTCTTATGTACACGCCGGCTCACAACGACAAGGTAACAGAATTCCTGACAACAAGGAAATACCCGCATCTCCGTTCTCTTGCTCTTTGTCTTGAAGACGCGATAGCTGACGGTTCGGAAGAGCAGGCAATCGAACAGATCGGAAGAACATTTGAAGGACTTGAAAAAGCAGTAAATGAAAGAACGGTTTCAAAAGATGACCTTCCTTACATTTTCATAAGGGTGAAATATCCATCACAGATCAGACAAACCATTGAAAAAATAAACGGCAGCGATCAGCTTTCAGGTTATATTTTCCCGAAATTCGATATGAGCAACGCCAGATCCTATTTTGATGAACTGAAGGCTGTTTCCGGTGAATGCGGCCGCATGATCTATGCTATGCCGATCATAGAATCCCGTGCTGTTTCGGACTTAAGAAGCCGTGTGACAACACTTCTGAGTCTTAAGGAAGTAACTGATCCTTACCGTGATCATATAGTCAATATCCGCATCGGCGGCAACGACTTCTGTTCACGTTTTGGTGTGCGTCGCGGAATAAGCGATACTATTTACGACATTACAGCAGTAAATGCCATTATCGGCGATATCGTCAATGTGTTTGCAGAAGATTACGTTGTCTCTGCTCCTGTCTGGGACTATTTCGAAAGTACAGACAAAAGCGATACTGCCTGGGCAGAAGGTCTTAAAAAAGAGATACATATGGACATTCTGAACGGGCTTGTGGGCAAAACTGCTATTCACCCTTCACAGCTTCCTGTCATTGATGAGGCACTGACTGTTTCCTACGAGGATTACAAGGATGCATGCTCGCTCCTCAACTGGAACGACAGCACACTTGCTGTTTCAAAAGGAACAGCCGGCAACAGAATGAATGAACTGGCAGTACACAGAAACTGGGCTGACAGGATACTTATCAGGGCGGCTGTATATGGAATAAAGGAAAAGGAAAGGATAACCGACATTGCTTGAGATCATAAAAAACAAAACACTGTTTCCTGATACTGACCTTATAAAAATGGTCAGAAGAGAAAACAATTCAAAACGAAACTACCTTCTTGTAAATACCTGTCAGGGAAAGCACGTGCCTGTGAACCCTGAAAAGATAAGCTATGTTTACGGCATGCTTGCCGCAGAACTTAAGAAACTGGTGGATACTGAAAAAGTGCTTTTTATCGGATTTGCAGAAACAGCGACGGCTATAGCAGCAAGCGTGGCTGCTCACTATAAGAACTGTCCGTACATCCATACAACAAGAGAAAAGGATCCGGACAGAACACCGATAGTAGTTTTCAGTGAGGAGCACAGCCATGCAACCGAACAGCTGCTCTACTGTGATGACTGGAAAACAGCAGTTAAAGGTATCAGACACATTGTTTTTATAGATGATGAAGTAACCACAGGAAAAACAGTTCTTAATTTTATAGATGCTCTTAAGGAATATGATGATCTTCCGTTTGGCGTAAAATTTACAGTTTGTTCTATTGTGAACGGTATGTCAGCGGCAACGGAGGAACAGTTCAGAGAAAAAGAAGTTGACCTTTGCTGGCTTGTAAAGATAAAGGCCGAACCGGATTCAGACGAAACTTATACCTTTGATCCGGCAGTGAAAAAGAGAACTTCGAAATACAAACTTACCGAAAAACATATAGGCGGTAAAATGGATCCGAGAACAGGAGTCAAGTCAAAGGATTACAAGAGAGCGTGTTCTGTGCTTTCAAAGGAGATCCTTAAAGAACTCGGACCTGTGAACGGACTTAACATAGCCGTTATCGGTACTGAAGAGTGCATGTATCCGGCAATTATTACTGCAATGGCTCTGATCCGGTGCAAGTGTTCTTCGGTTGTAACACATTCTACTACAAGAAGTCCTATAGTTCCTGAGACA
The DNA here is from genome assembly GCA_902789705.1 of uncultured Ruminococcus sp. Lineage (GTDB taxonomy): Bacteria > Bacillota > Clostridia > Oscillospirales > Ruminococcaceae > HUN007. The sequence continues at coordinate 5,018 of CADAPI010000078.1, read as the reverse complement.
TTCAGGGATTATCCGCTTGTATCAAGATATCAGGTGGACAGCTTCTATGAAAAGGACAGAAGGACATTTATCTATAATTCTGACCAGACTGAATACGATCTTGTTGTTGTTGTGACTGATTCTGAAAACGAAGATTATGATTTTGCATCATTCGCTGATGCTTTTTCACTTTCGAAAAAATTCGTTCTTTTTAGGTGGGTGAAGTAAAATGCGTTCATCCTACAATGAAGAGGATGTAACAATACTTCTTAAAGATATTACGGGACTGGTCGAGCCGCTGCCTTCTGAGGTAAGGGAAAAGCTGATCCAGTCAGGAACTCACTACTGTGAGATGCTTCCTCTTGAATACAAGCCGGGTGAAAAATACTTTGCTTTGTACAGGGAAGCCCTGAGAAAATACGCAGCTGAGACAGGAAGAGCAGCTGCCGCTGCGGCAGAAAAAATTAAAAAACGATATGGAAGTAATATCGTACTTGTTTCTCTTGCCAGAGCTGGTACTCCGGTCGGAATAATCATAAAGCGGTATCTTAACAGAAAATATCCTTTTCTCAATGTGTTTCACTATACTATCTCGATCATTCGGGGCAAAGGTATTGATCACAATGCGATGAAGTATATTCTGGAAAGACATGCCGCATCGGATATATGTTTTGTAGACGGATGGACGGGTAAAGGTGCAATACTTGACACGCTGAAAAGAGAACTTTCTGCGTATCCGGGAGTATCCTCTGAACTTGCTGTTCTTGCAGATCCGGCTAACATAACTGAGCTTTCCGGAACCAAATCAGATTTTCTGATACCGAGTTCCTGTCTCAACTCAACTGTATCTGGACTTATGAGCCGTACATTTCTCCGGTCTGATATAATCGGTGAAAATGACTTTCACGGAGCTGCTTATTACGGGGAACTCGAAAAGGAAGATCTTTCGGCTGAGTTTATAGATACGGTCATGAATGCGATTGATTTCAATGAAGACTACGAAATTTCAGTCTTCGACAACTGTAAAGTAACCGGACTTGACGAAGTCAAAAGAATACAGAAAGACTTTTCAGTTGAAGATATTAACCTTGTTAAGCCCGGAATTGGTGAGACGACCAGAGTTCTTCTTAGACGTGTTCCGTGGAAGATACTTGTAAGTGATCCTGATGACAAGGATTATCTTGCTCACATTTTCAGACTGGCTGAAGAAAAAAATGTAGAAGTAATAAAATATCCTATGGTACGCTACCGTGCATGCGGTATTATAAAAAAACTTGCAGATACTTAAGGAGTGATAACTGATAATACTCTTTGCTTCCGATCTTGACAACACTCTTATACATTCCTACAAAAGAGCGGCCGATACTGATGTGTGCGTGGAGTACAAGGAAGAAAAAGCTCTGTCGTACATGACGCCCTATGCTCTTGATCTGCTGAAGAAGCTCAACAAAAAGAGCGGATTGGTATTCGCTCCTCTGACCACGCGTTCTTCCGAGCAGTATGAACGCATCAGTTTTTTTGAGGACGGACCTCCTGAGATCGCTCTTGCCGCTAACGGCGGAATACTTTATGCTGACGGCAAATTTGACGCGGAATGGTTTGAAGAATCGAAAAGGATGATATCAGGCTGTCAGGACGAATTCACAAAAGGGATCGAATGGCTTTCCAAAGACAAAAACGTATATTTTGAGATACGTGTTGTTGATGAGCTTTTCGTATTTACAAAATCGTCAGATCCGGCAGGAACCAGAGCCGGACTGGAAGGTATACTTGACACGAATAAGGTTTGTACCTGGAACACCGGAGACAAGGTGTATATTTTCCCTAAAATACTTACCAAGGGAAAAGCAGTCGAAAGGCTAAGGAAAAAGCTTTCTCCGGGTCTTGTGATCAGTGCCGGGGACAGCGATTTTGATATTTCAATGCTGGAAAGTTCAGACATTGCACTCTGTCCGAAAGATCTTATGCAGTATGTCAGTGCAGATAAGATCACTGGTTTTGATACAGCAGAAAGAAATTTTGCAGAGCAGCTTCTGGAATATATTTCAGACATAGCGAACTGACATCTTCGTGGCAGTTCCGTTAAAGTTAAATCTCCGGATTTTCCGGAATAATAAATGATAATAGGTAAAGGTGGGGTTATTATGAGATGTATCAATATTTCACAGCTTAACAAATCAATAAAGGGCGATGCTCTGGAATTCATTAAAAAATCAAATGAAGACTATATGGCAAAGGTCGCTGTCGTAGCCAAAAGCGTTGCAGACAGCGGCAAGCCTATCGTTCTTCTTTCGGGACCATCCGGCTCAGGCAAAACTACTACAGCCATGAGACTTGCGGATGAGCTTGGAAAGAACGGGATAAAGGCACGGGTCATCTCAATGGATAATTATTTTATACCGAACAAGAACATTGAGGAAAAGAATGTTCCACGTGATGAAGAGGGCAATATTGACCTTGAGTCTCCTTACAGAGTCGATATCAAAATGTTTCAGGAACACATGAAACTTATGGCTGAATGCAAACCTGTTGAGGTTCCGGAATTTGATTTTGTAACGCAGGATTATAAATCATACACACCGATCACAAGGGAAGAGAATGAAGTAATGATCTTCGAGGGTATTCATGCGCTTAATCCGGAAGTGAACGGCGGTGTCACCGATACTGCTACCTGTGTTTACGTCAGCGTCAGAACCCGACTCAAGACCAAGAACGGTGATCTGCTGCATCCTTCGCACGTAAGGCTTATGAGAAGACTTCTTCGTGACAGACTTTTCCGCGGAAGGGAATACGACGACATTTTTGCTATGTACAAGAGTGTGCAGCGAGGCGAAAATCTCTATATAATGCCGTACAAGAACAGAGCTGATTTTGATATAGATACTTTTATCGATTACGAGACACCGGTATACAAGGGACTTATCTATGATGATCTGCTGAATGCTGAAAAGTCGAAGTACAGCGACATGCGTTCCATGGTACTTAAGTATCTTGAGGAAATAGATCCTATTCCGTCAGTTTTTGTTCCGAAGAATTCACTTATCAAGGAATTTATCGGATAAGGACGTAAAAAAACTATTGATTTTAATTGAAAATTGTGATATAATAAATGTGTTGTGTTGATAACAGCATGACACATTTATTTATTTGCAGCGGTATCGAAGTGGTCATAACGGACATGACTCGAAATCATGATGCCCCCCTGAGGGGACGTGGGTTCGAATCCCACCCGCTGCGCCAGACGAAAACGCTGAGTTCTCTTTTGGAACTCAGCGTTTTTTGTTGTTGATTTAGTACAAATTCGTACTATACAAAGCACGTTGATTCGAAAAATCAATAGTAATAATAAACAAAAAATATTTGTAATGTGCTGACATCTTGACTATTTTGATGATTTGCTATATAATATTAGTATGAAGTTTTTGAATTTGTTGATTGATTTTTAATACAAATTTTCCGGGAAGAGTCAGAGATTCTTCCAGTTGTTTTCCTTAATTATGAAAGGGTCATTATATGGTTTATTACGCAGAATTAAATATACTGGGGATTCTGACCTGTCTTATAATACAGCATAAAGAGACCAAGGACAAGCAGGAGATTTTTTCGACACGCTCGTTTAAAAACATCCTTCTTATCATTGAATCGATCCTCGTGCTTGATACGGCTTCGCTTCTTATCCAGAACGATATTATACCGCATACGCACATGGTCCATCTCATGATCATGAACGGATATTTTCTCCTTCAGCCTCTGTTTCCGATGGAGATACTGATCTATATTATCAGCGTTGAAAAAAAGCTTAATAATAAAGTCAAAGTGCTTATGTCTGTTCCGATGATCCTTACTCTTATAGCTGTCGTCGTCAATTCATTTAAGCCGTTTGCCTTTATGATAGGTGAAAACGATAAATATTCCAGACTTTCTTCATCCGGATTTATATTTATAATTATCTGGCCGATTCTGTACATTCTGGTTGGAATAATCTTTCTTCTGATCAATTATCAGAAATCCAATGAATCAAAACGTGAGAAATACGGACACGTAATAATTTTTGCGATGTTCGGGTTTGCTGCAGGTGTGTTTTCCTTCCTGTTCCGCGGATTTCTCCTCTGGCCGTTTGTTACGCTCGGACTTATTTACCTGTATGTAAATGTACTCAGTAAAAGCAATCATAAGCTTGATATCCTTGCATTCAAGGATTCACTTACCGGTGTCGGAAATGCTGCGCTTTACGAATCATTTTCAGGGCATATAAAAGAACAGATAGAAGCCGGTACTGCCGAGTTTGCTCTGGTAGTTATGGATGCCAACGGTCTTAAGTCTATAAATGACACTTACGGACATGAAGCAGGTAATGAATTTATAAGAGCTTCCTCCAGATTCATCTGCCGGATCTTCGATCACAGTCCTATTTTCAGAATAGGCGGCGATGAATTTGTCACCATACTGGAAAATTCTGATTATCAGAACAGGGATGAGCTGTTAAAACAATTCGATGAAGAAATAATCCTTGAAAAAGCTGTTTCAGATGACAGGGAGTTTCCGCTTTCCATAGCACGCGGCATGGAAGTGTACAAGCAGGGCATGAGCTTTTCAGAAGTTTTCTATGCTGCCGATAATAATATGTATGCGAATAAGTCGGAAGTCAAGAAAAAATACAACATTCCTTCGAGATGATACAGAGTACATCATTATAAATCTTACCATGGATCCCGGTTTCGGGGTCCTGTTTTTTTCTCTTGACATTATTTGCTTGTTATTGTAAAATAATAAAGTAAATATCAAAAAGTATCGGAGAATCGAAAATGACATTTAATACTGTAGGTTTTATCGGATTCGGCCTTATAGGCGGATCAATAGCTAAAAAGATGAGGATCAATGATCCGCAGGTTAAAATAATTGCTTCCGCAAGAAGACAGGAAACGATCGACACAGCTTATGCTGCAGGCCTTATTGATAATAAAAAATCCTGTATAATTTCTGATTTTTCTGAGTGCGACGTAATTTTTCTGTGCGCACCGGTAAAAAACAATATTGAT
>CADAPI010000077.1 GCA_902789705.1 uncultured Ruminococcus sp. | reverse complement strand
TCGGAAATCCGGCTTCGCCGGATTTCCGGAGGTGGGATTTGCGGGGCTTCGCCCCGAACCCCACGCTGATTTACGAATAAATCAGCGTTTCCTTAAACAACACCGATATGTCAGGAGGTTTATACTTGCAGTCATTTTTAAAAAACAAAAAAGATCTTCTATACTTCTCCACCGCTGCGGTTCTAGCAGCAGTACACATTGTCATTATTCTTCTGATCAGAATACGCATGCCGTATTTTCTTGATTCAGATATGTCAAGTGAACTGGTGCTAAGCAGAATTCTTTCAGAGGAACACTCTTTAATGAGTAAAAACTGGTTCTATTCGACTGAACTACGCGTGCTGAACACTCAGCTTGTATATACTTTCTTCTTTAATTTTACAAATAGCTGGCATCGTGTCAGACTTCTTTCGGACGCTGTGCTTCACTGCTCGCTTTCCGGAAGTGTTATCTTCTTCTGCAGAAAAGCCGGAATAAGACGGTATTCATTCTGCAATGCGATATGCGCTGTCTCCTCTTTGTCAGTCACATATTTTCTGATAATCGCAATGGGGTGCTACTACATTCCCCATATTGCAATATCTTTTCTGACACTGGCATTAGCTTTCATGAGCAGCGAATCCGGTAAAAAGAAAAAAATATCCGCGCTTACCGTACTTTCACTCCTCTCATTCGCTGCCGGAGCCGGAGGAGTACGTCAGCTGGTAATTACATATCTTCCGCTGACTGCCGCAGTTATGATACTCTGCTTCAATACTGTCTACAGAGAAGGTCTGTTATCTGCACGTAAGTCAGCATATTCCGCTCTTATTCCTGCTGCTCTTACTTCACTTTTATCCGGCGGTGCCGGCTGTATCGTAAACAGCCGCGTACTTTCCGGTATATATCATTTCAAGGAATGGGACACGATCCGCTTTAAGCAGGCCGATCCTGACAGAATATCGCAGGTAATATTTGATTTCTTTACTTCTCTGGGTTTTACGACCGGTGACCTTACGGTAAAGAATCTTGTTTCAAACTGCTGTTTCGGAATTCTGCTTCTTCTTACTGTATGGGCTGTTTCTGTCGGACTGAGGCAGACATCCAGCACCTCTTTCAGAATTATCACCGTATTTTTTATATGCAATACTGCAGTATTTATACTTCTGTATACACTTACGGATATGCCTTATACCGCCAGATACAATTTCCCTGTGCTCATATTCTCCTTCCCGCTTATCACTATGGCCATACATGAAGCAGATCTGAAAATGATGCCAGCTGTCACAAGACAGATGCTGTCATTCATCCTTATGGGTTCTGTGCTGATCAAATCCGGTATTATTCACAGTGATCTGAGAAACTTCGTCAAGACTCCTCCGGTTCATGAAGTGGCGGAATTTATAAAAAGTTCCGATTACAGATACGGATATGCGACCTTCTGGAACGGAAATGTGCTTACAGAACTTACAAACGGAAAGGCCGAAATGTACTTATGGCGCTCATCCGGAAATGACGGCAGTGAATTTTCAAGCACAAAAGATCCTGACGACTTATATGAATGGCTGCAGAAAACCGAACATGTCACTTCCCCGCCGGACGGAAAGGTGTTCGTTCTTTACAGAAAAAATGAAATCGAACACTGCGGATGGAAAGAACACATTCTTCCGGAAGACCTGATATTTGAAACAGAGGAATATGAAGTGTACGGCTTTGAAAGCCATGATGAAATGATGTCCGTATACAGGACCGAATAAAAAATAACCGTATAACATCGCGAAATGATGTTATACGGTTTTGTTGTTTTTGAATTATACTTCTTCGAGTTTGTACTGAAGGCTGTATTCCTCAAAGTTCTTGTTGTAGTCATTGAGGTTCTCATTCCTGAACTTTTCGAGATATTCGTGAGTGTCATAAACGTCGTGGCTAAGTTCGATAGTTGCTACTGCAATGTTCGAACAGTGCGCGCCGATACGTTCGAAGTTTGTGAGAAGATCATTGAATGTAAATCCGTGATCGAGCGTACATTCGCCTGACTGGAGGCGCTTGACGTGTCTGATCTTGAGTTCGTCACATAGATCACCGATAAGTTCATCGAGAGGCTCTACCTTGTGTGCCTTGTCAAGGTCATTGTTGACATATGCCTCGATAGTTGTAACAACTATCGCAGACACTGCAGAAATTACTACGTTGAGTTCAGCCTGTGCCTTTTCAGAGAAGTTGAGCTTCTTGTCATAGATCTCTTTAGCACAGTTTGAGATGTTTACTGCATGGTCGCCTATTCGCTCAAAGTCACCGATTGTGTGAAGCATCTTCATAACTTCACGGCTCTGTTCCTGAGTAAGATCAGCACTTGTGATCTTGACGATGTAGGTGCCGAGCTTGTCTTCATACTTGTCGATGACGTCTTCCTTTTCCTGGATTTTTTTGTACTTGTCATCGGAATAGTCATAAAGCAGATAGAACGCACGGGACATATTCTTTCGTGCTTTTCTTGCCATTGAGCTTACTGCATCCTTGCTCTGTGCAATTGCGATAGCCGGATGAGCTATGAACTTGTCCTCAAGACGATCGATCTCAGCGTTGTCCTCCATGTCCTCCGGATTATCCTTGAAGATCAGTGTAACTATCTTTTCAAGAACACCGATGAACGGGAACAGGATAACAACTGTGGCAAATCTGAAAAGTGTGTTTACTGATGCGATGTACATCTTGTTCATTGTTGTATCCATTACGCTGAAATGAATAAAACTGTTTGCCAGATAGAACACTGAACCGATTATCACAACACCGAGCACATCAATGAGAAGATATACAAACGCTGTTCTTTTGCCTGCAACGCTTGTTCCGAGAGCTGAAAGAAGTACCGGAACTGCTGCACCGATAGCGATACCCATTATTATAGGGAATGCTATCTCGAATGAGATGGCTCCTGTAGAGGCAAGTGCCTGAAGGATACCAATGGTTGCTGATGCACTCTGAAGAACGCATGTGACCAGCATACCGAACAGAATACCTACAAGAGGATTTCTGAATGAAGTAAGAAGCTTTATAAATGCCGGTTCTTCCTTTAATACTGAAACTGATGTACTCATGGCGTCCATTCCTGTCATAAGAATGGCAAATCCCATGAGAATATTACCTACCGACTGTTTTGTCTTCTGTTTGCAGAACATTTTCAGATAAATACCTGCGATCGCTACCAGTCCTGTCAGTGTATCTGTGGAAAGAAGTGAAAGCAGACTTGATGATGAACCGCCTACATCAGAAAGACAGATGATCCATCCTGTTACAGATGTTCCTATGATTGCTCCCATTACGATACCGATGGCCTGTTTTACCTTCATCATACCGGAATTAACAAATCCGACTGTCATGATGGACGTCGCTGATGACGACTGAATGACTGCTGTGATACCGGTACCTAAGAGCACACCTCTTAACGGAGTTCCTGACAGCTTGTAGAGGATCATCTCCAGTTTACTGCCGGCTACAGCCTTAAGTCCGTCTCCCATAAGTGTCATTCCGTAAAGGAACAGTGCCACTCCGCAAAGCAGAGCAATTACCATTGAAATACCCATTTTTGAACCATTACTTTCCTGAAAATTCAATTTTCATATTCTTTAAATCTTTTTTTATTTGTCCATATATATTTATATCATATTTCAGGGGAATTGTAAATCCTTTTTTTCTAAAAAAAATTGTTATAATTGTGTCTTCACAAAAAAAGAAGAACAGTCTTAATGGGCTGTTCTTCTTTTTTGTCAGATAATTACACCGTTGTATTTTAAAAGTTCCCTTGCAGTGTCAACAGAGTCAACACCTTCCTTGTTTTTGACCGGAGCAAACTCCTTCTTTCTGTCAACTTCATAAGCAAGACAGCTGTCCTGAAGCTTGACCATATCAAGAACAAGTGTTTCAAACTTATAGGCATTAGGTTCTGCAGGTTCAACGACATTGCCGTTTCCGTCGATGTGCTTTATCTTCTTGAATGCACGGTGAAGCGGAAGACGCATGTCAATAATGTCATTGAGTCTGTTTACGTGGAACACGTAGTTGAGTATAACGCCCCAGTTATATGAAAGAACGCCATTTTCATCGCGTTTTTCGATCATTTCATCTGTCATTTCATAATATTCAACGATAGAAGGTCTGCCGTTTTCAAGGCACATAACGCCTACACGTTCTTCAGGAGCTGCCTTGGCTACCACCTTGGCACCTGACTGCTTACCTGATTCAATAACTGCACCTATAAAGCACGGATCAGCCATACGCTGAAGAACATTGTCAACGGCAAATACGTTGAGCCATTCTATTCCGCGTTTTTCAAGTTCTTCTGAAATACCTGACCTGATCATTGAGGCATACCAGCCGCCGTTTCCGTTAGGGGCAGTAGACACTACGCCCTTGTCTGAAAGCATGAGTTTTCCTTCAGTGTCAACTGTAGGCAGCTGTTCCTGTATGAAAAAGCTGATATGATCAGCATCATAGCCGAAATAATTATGTTCTGCAAGAAATTCTCTTGTATCACAGTCATTGTCAGCGCTGGTCATGATGAAAAGAGGAACAAATGCTCCTGTTTCCTTTACAACGTCAAGAAGGTTGTTGATAAGGCACTCGAAAATATAGAGTTCCCTGTCAACGCCGATATTAAACATACCCTTAGGCTTGTTGAAACCAAGACGGCTTCCCTGGCCGCCTGCAAGAAGGACGCACCCCACCTTGCCTTGTTTAATAGCTTCAGCGCCTGTTCTGAAATATCTGTCACGGTTCTTTTCAATTTCTGCAACAGTTTTTACATCTTCCGGTCTCATCGGAGCAATGGTGCCTCGTTCTTCTTCGGCGCCTGTTTCATCAAGGACTGAGAAATCGAGACCGTCGATCTGTTTCAGTAATGTCTTCTGGTCATCAGAAGAAAGTTCGTCATAATGTCTTAAAAGATGTGTCTGTTCTAAACCTGTAAGCTTTTCTGTTATTTCTTTTTTCATGTCTTCTCCCGTATTATTCTTAGGAAACACTGATTTTTGAATAAATCTGAGTTTCCCTTATTTTCTGTTTTTCACATACTGCTGATGTCACCTGACCAGAGCCACTGATCAGATTTCAGTACTCCTTTATTTAAGTACAGATTCGTGTATAGCGAAATGCTTCGGAACACCGTGTTCCATAACGAGGTTGAGTTCTCCCTGGATAAGCGGCAGGAAGTAGTCAAGTGCCTTGGTCTCGATATTGTTTCCTGCTGAGTTGATATATTTCTTAGGAAGGAACTTTTCCTGATTTGCTATCTTGGAAGCGTCTGCTGTCTCAACAGCAACTGTGTAAGGCATATCAGAGATGCGCTTAAACACCATAACTTTGCCCGATACACCGGCAAGAGCGCATTTTACACCTTCAGCACCGATCATTTCAGCCTCGGCGATGTCTGTTGCCGAGCCTAAGTGAGATGAGCAGCGCTGCATAACGTTGAGCTCGATGGAACGAACCTTGCATCCGATCTCCTTTCTGACTGTTTCCTCAAGATACTTGCCGATACCGGAAAGATACTTGTGTCCGAAATTGTCAACTTCACCTGACTGAACTCCCTCAGGTACTTCAATGCCTTCGGAAACGGCAACTATAACTGCCTTGTGCTTTGAAAGTTCCTGTCTTACGTCTCTTACAAAGCCTTCGATAGAGAACTTGACTTCCGGAACGTAAACAAGATGAGGAGCAGTTTCGCCGAGTGCATGGAGCACTGCTGACGATGCTGTGAGCCATCCTGCGTGGCGTCCCATTATTTCAACTATAGTAACTGAAGGAATACTGTAAACGATACTGTCACGTGTGATTTCCTTCATTGTTGTTGCGACATACTTGGCTGCTGAACCGAAACCAGGTGTATGGTCAGTAATGCACAGATCATTGTCTATAGTCTTCGGAATACCGATTACCTTGATATCAAGGTTGATAGTCTTAAAATATTCGGAAAGCTTGTTTACCGTATCCATTGAATCATTACCGCCGATATAGAAAAAAGCTCCGATATTTCTCTGGACCAGAGTATCCTTTATCTTCTTGTAAACTTCCTCGTCTTCCTCCCAGTCCGGAAGCTTGTATCGGCACGATCCGAGAACTGTTGACGGGGTCTGTCTGAGAAGTTCCATGTCATCATTTGAAAGGATCATTGACTTCAGATTGATCATATGGTTCTGAATGATACCTTCTATACCATTTACCGAACCGAATACCGCATCGATGGAAGATTCCTTGAGGGCTTCCCTGTAAACGCCGACAAGTGATGCGTTGATAGCACAGGTCGGGCCGCCCGACTGAGCTACTGCAATATTGAACATATAACCACACTCTCCTGAATTTATTGTAATGTTTTCATTATAACACATATTTAACACAGTTGCAATAGCGATAATTGCGGACGAAAGGGCCGATCATGCTGTGATCAGCCCTTGTTTTGATGAAAATTTAATTCCTTTTATGTAAGCTTCCGGCATATTTCATTCCGTAGATTCACTGCTTTTTTCAACACTGTAGAATTCTTCAAGTTCCGGCCGGCACTGCTGGAAGATTTCTGCAAGCTTTGCATCAAAATGTGAACCCGAGTCGGCCTTTATGATCTCAAACGCCTTGTCGAACGAAAATGATTCCTTGTAGCAGCGCTTTGAAACGAGTGCGTCAAAAACATCAGCAAGTGCCATTATTCTGGCCTCGACAGGTATGTCGTCACCGGCAAGTCCGCACGGATATCCCTTTCCGTTCACCTTTTCATGATGATAGTGAGCTATGTTTGCAGCTATTTCAACGAAACGCTCCTCCTCAACTCCTGTAAGTATCTTTCGTACCATTACAGCGCCGATCTCGGAGTGTTTCTTCATTTTTTCGTATTCTTCATCAGTAAACTTTCCCTGTTTGCGGAGAACGGCGTCGTCAACACCTATTTTACCAAGATCATGCATAGGGGCACTTCTTATGACACACTCAAGAAAAGCAGGATCAAAGCCCATGTCAGACTTAAGCAGCTTTTCGGAAAATATCCTAACCACCTCGCTGGTCCTCTTTATGTGGCCGCCGGTACTGAGATCGCGTGATTCGACCATCTGTGCCATACCGAGAATGGTCTTCTGCTGAATTTCCATTATTCTGCCTGTCTTCTCATCAACTTCCTCGGCAAGCTTACGGTTGAAGTTATCTGACAGTTCAAGTGCATTGTAATGCTCGGTCTCATCCTTGAGTTCAACCGTATAGCCTCTGCAGACATTTCTGAAGTTTAAAAGCGTATGGATGACGCAGTCATACGTCCTTCCGTCAATAACGAAAGTGGACACCCTGTTTTCCGTACTGTCATCTGACTGACTGTGTTTGCTGTGATAAAGAACCTCAATTATTGAATTTCTAAGTTCCCCGCCTGCATCTTTCGGAAAATGTCCGATACGGAATTTTTTTTACTCAGGGAAAATCAGTTCCGCTTTTTCATTGCATCCCATGTAGCGAAGCTTATTGTCAAAAGTTATAAAGCCGAATTTTCCGAGATGTTTGTCAACAATATCCTTGTTTTCCTCAACAGTGTAGAAATTTGCTCTGTTCACACTGTGCATCGATACGATACACATCGCGGTATACATCATCGGAATAACTATGATATCGGAAAACACTTTGGTATTGATCTCATAAACAATAGCTGTAAAAGCAAAAATATGCACCAGAAGCATCAGGCTTTTGCGGTCGACCGGGCGTTCCGTTTTCATGGCGTATATACATGCGGCAAGTGCCATGAAGCCATAGCCCAGTATTGATGCGGTAAAGATCATATGAAGCGGGCCGTAGACTTTATCAAGATGTCTTATGCCGTTTTCAATATAGAATTCCGCTTTTCTGTAATAATACGGTCCGTTTCCGGCGGTACAGACCATTGCAAATATCGCTGACTGCACCGAATAAAGAGCGCACTTGACTGCTTTCGGAATCCGTATATGACAGACTTCGCATATCGTAAGGCAGTAAAGCAGCGGAACAAAGCAGCCGCCGACATAAGTTATTTTGACCGCAAGCAGAGCTTCGGAAAGATTCTGCGCACCCGCAAATGCCACATATCCGCCGTTTGCAATAATTATACCGATAATCAGCACATACTGTATAACGCTTCTTCGCTTGTCAAAAATGATCTGGAACAGAAACAGTCCCAGAGCTATGACAAGGCTTAATATATAAAACCATATCATAATGAATACCTCTTTATCCCGCCGGCTGATACTGCTTATCAGAACCGGTCTGCGGGGATGAAGTTCCGGTTTCCTTTTCCGGTTCTTCACAGTGATTTATGAATTGAACACAGTAAGCATTCATTATATATATCGGCAGAAATTAAATAAAATCAATGTCAGAAAGGGGTTTAACAATTACTGAATACAGAAAAATCAGCATAACACACTCACGTAATACGTTTGCGGGTTATGCTGATCGGTTTCTGAGGAGAGTTTTTTCAATGGAAATGCTGATTATCAAATATCTGTCAGTCGCGCTGTATTATCAGTAATCCTCTTCTTCAAGTGTTTCGGAAATGTCATTTGCCGGCTTTTTGAGTCCTTCGATAACGATGCCGTTCTTTTCAGCATAGTCCCAGAGAGCCGCATGTATTGCCTCTTCAGCAAGGAGCGAGCAGTGGATCTTCACCGGCGGAAGTCCGTCAAGAGCTTCCATGACCGCCTTGTTTGTTACCTCAAGCGCCTCGTAAATCGTCTTTCCCTTAACAAGTTCAGTAGCCATGCTGCTTGTTGCCACAGCAGCACCGCATCCGAAAGTCTTGAACTTGACATCACGGATCACCTGGTTTTCATCTATGTCAAAATAAATTCTCATGATGTCGCCGCACTTGGCATTGCCAACTGTGCCGACACCGCTTGCATTTTCTATTTCTCCGACATTTCTCGGGTTTGAAAAATGATCGATTACCTTTTCACTGTACATAAGATCTTACCTTTCAGTATTATTATTGTTCCTTAATTAATTCATTTCACAGCCGCAGCAGACTGTCATCACAGTCAGTCTTTATTGTTTTTAAGAAAATCTTCGTATAACGGTGACATGCTGCGGAGTCTGTCAACTATCTTTTTAAGTTCATCAACTACGTAGTCAAGATCTTCCTTTGTAGTTTCTTCGGAGAGAGTAAGTCTGAGTGAACCGTGCGCTATTTCATGCGGAAGTCCTATTGCAAGGAGAACGTGCGAAGGATCGAGCGAGCCTGATGTGCATGCTGATCCGCTGGAACCGCAGATACCCTTCTGGTCGAGGAGAATGAGAAGCGACTCACCCTCGATGAAACGGAAGCAGAAATTAACGTTGTTAGGAAGTCTGTCCGTTCTGTGGCCGTTGAGCTTTGCATAAGGAATCTCACTTTCGATCCTGCCTATAAGATGATCACGGAGTTCTGTTTCCTTACGGATCCTTTCCTCCATGGTCTTTCCGGAGATCTCAGCTGCCTTGCCGAGGCCTACGATACCTGCAGTGTTTGATGTTCCGGCTCTTCTTCCGCGTTCCTGTGAACCGCCGTGGATGAATGAGCGGATCTTTACGCCCTTGCGTATGTACATGATGCCGATACCTTTCGGGCCGCCGAACTTGTGGCCGCTGGCTGAAAGCATGTCGATGTTCATTTCGTCAACATTTATCGGAATATGGCCGTAAGCCTGTACCGCATCAGTATGGAAAAGAATGCCCTTTTCGTGTGCAATTCTTCCTATTTCCGCAATAGGTTCTATTGTACCGATCTCATTGTTGGCCGTCATGACTGAGATGAGGATCGTATCAGGTCTGATGGCCTTTTCAACATCTTCAGGGTGAACGACACCGTCGCTGTCGACATCGAGATAGGTTACTTCAAACCCGTGCTTTTCAAGATATTCACAGGTGTGAAGGATGGCATGGTGTTCTATTTTTGTTGTTATGATGTGTTTTCCCTTTGAGCCGTATTCTTCAGCAGTCGCCTTTAAAGCCCAGTTGTCAGACTCGCTTCCGCCGCCTGTAAAATATATTTCCTCAGGCTTTGCACCGATAAGCGCAGCCGCCTGGTTTCTTGCTTCCATGACAGCCTTTTTGCCTTCTGACGCAAAGCTGTAGATAGCTGAAGGGTTGCAGTAAGTTTCGGTAAAGTAAGGAAGCATTACGTCAAGTACTTCTTTTTTTACCCTTGTAGTCGCTGCATTGTCAAGATAAATGAGTTTTGACATGACTATGATATTCCTCCTGAACTGCAGTGAATTGCTGTGCTTTCACTGTTATAAATTTATGTTTATATGGTTTGTTATCACTGAATTTATTATATACCTTTTCGATAGGCTTTGTCAAGTATATTTTTGGATTAGCATATGCTAATCCTGACCGAAACTGTTTTCCGGATCACAGCATTTAACGAAAAAGTCCGCACGTCTGGTTTTCACACATATTCACGATATTTTTCCGCTTTCAGGCACACCGGATAGCTCTGATCTTTTCATAAACAGCTGAAGCTAACCTGCTGTGATTATCTTCATCCATATGTTCTTCGTCTGTTTTACTCGGAACTGCATATTCAGATGCATCGAGAAAATACGTATTTTCCGCACGGCTTATCTTTCTGTATTCGGCCGCAAGTTTCTTTGATATTTCAACTGAGTTTCCGTCGAATTCAGGGTCAAAGCCTTCTTTCCAGACGTTTTCGCCAAGATGGATAGGTGAAATGATCAGTATCTTCACCTTGTCCGAATACGCTTTCACCTGCCTTACAAGTCTTCCGACTCCCTTGGCTATTACCTCCGGAGACGCTCCGTAGATAGCCTTGCAGTCATTTGTGCCAAGCATTATCACTACCAGGTCTTCATCTGAGGGGGCATGTGTCTCAAGGATCACAGGAAGAAGCTTTACACCGCATCTTCCGTCGCGAAGCGGATCTTCAAAGATCGTGGTCCTTCCCACAAGACCTTCCTCAACTACTCTGGAATCTGTCCCGGCCAGCCCCCGGAATGTAACCGAATGTATTTGAATCGCCGAAGCATATTACCTGTCTCATGTTAAGTCCTCCGCTCTTAAAGATTTTACTGATAATATAATGAACTGTTATCATAATTTATTATACCACACCTATAGGAATTGTAAAATACAATATGCTTATACTGAGTTATAGACTGGATCTATAGCAGAACTCAGAACAAAACGGAAGCACTGATTCGCACTTCCGTTTGAGTCCTTAACTATGAAATGAAGTTTATAATACTGAAAATCACGTAATATTTCTGAACCGGACTGATGTCAGGTCACAGGTAATGCGTCCGGCAGAGTGCTGCTGTCACTCTGTCTGAAGAAATGTTTTTCTTCAGGATCAGCGGATCGCTGCAAATGCCTTGTCGAGAGCTGCGATAAGGTCATCGATGTGTTCTGTACCGATCGACAGACGGATAGTAGTAGGCTTGATACCCTGTTCAGCAAGTTCAGCTTCTGTAAGCTGTGAGTGAGTTGTTGATGCAGGATGGATAACGAGAGACTTAACGTCTGCAACATTTGCAAGGAGTGAGAAGATGTCGAGGTTATCGATAAACTTCTTTGCGTCATCTTCTGTTCCCTTGATGTCAAATGTGAAGATGCTGCCGCCGCCGTTCGGGAAGTACTTCTTATAGATCTCATGGCTTGGTTCTGAAGAGAGTGACGGATGGTGAACAGCTTCTACCTGAGGATTCTTTGCAAGGTAATCAACTATCTTGTTTGTATTCTCAGTATGACGTTCAACACGGAGTGAGAGTGTTTCAAGTCCCTGTAAGAAGATGAATGCGTGGAACGGTGAAAGTGTAGCACCTGTATCGCGGAGAAGGATAGCACGAATGTAAATCGCAAATGCAACAGGGCCTACAGCATCAGCAAAGCTTATGCCGTGATAGCTTGGGTTTGGCTCTGAGATCCACGGATATCTGCCTGACTTCTTCCAGTCGAAGTTACCGCTGTCAACAATAACGCCGCCGATAGCTGTGCCGTGACCGCCGATGAACTTTGTTGCTGAGTGAACTACGATATCTGCGCCGTATTCGATAGGACGAACGAGATAAGGTGTTGCGAATGTATTGTCAACTACAAGCGGAATACCGTGCTTGTGAGCGATAGCTGCGATTTTTTCAATGTCGATCGCATTTGAATTTGGGTTACCGAGTGTTTCAATGTAAAGAGCCTTTGTGTTTACATCGATAGCCTTTTCAAATGAGCTTTCATCTGAAGGATCAACGAACTTTGTGTTAATTCCGTAAAGCGGAAGTGTGTGTTCGAGAAGATTGTAAGTTCCGCCGTAGATAGTGTTTGATGCTACGATATTTTCGCCTGCCTTTGCAAGAGCTTCAATCGTATATGTAATAGCTGCTGCACCGGAAGCTGTTGCAAGAGCAGCTGCACCGCCTTCGAGAGCTGCTATTCTCTGTTCAAAAACGTCCTGTGTAGGATTTGTAAGTCTTCCGTAGATGTTGCCGGCATCCTTAAGTCCGAAACGGTCAGCCGCATGCTGCGAGTTGTGGAATACGTATGAAGTTGAAGCATAAATAGGTACTGCTCTTGCATCTGTAACAGGATCTGCCTGTTCCTGACCTACGTGAAGCTGTAATGTCTCAAAGTGTAATTTATTGTTTGCCATGATGATTTCCTCCTGAATTAAATATTTTTCTGTTTTTATTTATGTGGAACACCGGTCAGTCCGGATAAAAGCTTTCCTGCTAACCGGTACTTACTATCTTAAAGAACGCTGTTCCTTAGGAAAACGCTGATTTATTAATAAATCAGCGTGGGGTCCCGGGGCGAAGCCCCGCAAATCCCACCTCCGGAAATCCGGCAAAGCCGGATTTCCGATTTAATCAGTGTTTCCTTAGCTTTAAGTGTGTTCCTCTTTGCTATGTCTATATTATATATCAGAATGGTAGGGTTTGTCCAATGCAAATATTCCATAGCCGGTTATAGGTTTTTCCTATAGCCAAAGTAATAAAGAAAGCCGTCATCAGGCGGTATTACCGTGCGGAATACATTTTACAAAAAACACTGTTCATATATTGCATTTTTCATTGTAATCTGATAAAATTATATTATTAGCAAACTGAAATAATACACTATTTTATATGATGTTAATCCATGCGGGGAACATGGAAATAAATATGAGCAGAGTTCAAGGGGTGTAAAATAAATGAACTTTGAAAAACTTAAAGGAGACCGTAATAAAAAGAGTTTCAGACTCACCGTAATACTTATACTTCTGGCCGCTCTCACTGTAGGCGCGGACGTTTATTCAAGCGTAATGTATTTCGGAAGATCGACCAGACTTGTAAGGGCTGAAACAATAACAAAATCCGCAAAACTGGCTGCAGAGCTTGTAAATGCGGATAAAATAGATTTCTGGCTTGAAAACGGAGCAGACGAGGAATACAAAGCTACAAGGAGTACTCTTCAGTGTGTTCTCAACAATACGCCTTCTCTTCAGTACCTTTATATTTATCAGATAAATGAAGAAGGATGCCGGGTCGTTTTCGACCTGGAAACAGAAGACAAGGGCCTTAAGAAATACGATGAACTGCCTGATATATCATCTGCAGTTCTCGGAAGCACGGAAGCACTTGATGACAGCTTTGAAAAATATGTTCCGGCTATACTTGCCGGCGAAGAATTCGGCATCGTGGAATCAAAGGGCAAGCACGGCTGGCTTATGACCAAGTACCAGCCGATATTCGATTCATCAGGAAAATGTGTTGCATATGCCGGCGCCGACATTTCAATGCGCGGAATATACTACTACAGAAAACGCTTCATGTTTCTGATGATCGGTATTTCATCGTTCTTTCTCGCAGGGTTTATTCTGCTGAGTCACCGACTGCTCGTACAGAACAGAAAAGATATCATATACGACGAATTCATCAAGCAGCAGAAGCACGACCAGAAACTGCTTCGTGAAGTCATTGAGGCATTTGCACAGGTGATCGATGCGAAGGACAAATACACTCAGGGTCATTCGACCCGTGTCGCTGAGTATTCCGAGCGAATTGCAAAACTTGCAGGCAAGAATGAGGATGAATGCCGCGAGATCTACTACACTGCCCTTCTGCACGACGTTGGCAAGGTCGGAATACCGCTTGGCATCATAAACAA
Source organism: uncultured Ruminococcus sp. (assembly GCA_902789705.1). GTDB lineage: Bacteria > Bacillota > Clostridia > Oscillospirales > Ruminococcaceae > HUN007. The sequence continues at coordinate 4,538 of CADAPI010000077.1, read as the reverse complement.
AAACGGAAAACTTACTGACGAAGAATACGAACTGATAAAGCTGCATCCTTTAAAAGGAAACAATATTCTTTCAAGTATCAACGAATTCCCTTACCTGAGTATCGGTGCCCATTATCACCATGAACGATACGACGGCAGAGGATATCCGGAAAAACTCAAGGGTGATGACATTCCTGAAATAGCAAGGATCATCGCAGTAGCTGACGCATACGATGCAATGACATCAAACCGAAGCTACCGTGCAGCCATTCCGCAGGATCTTGTACGTGAAGAGATCGTAAAGGGTTCGGGAACGCAGTTCGATCCGAAATTTGCTAAGGCCATGCAGCATCTTATCGACCTTGATTCGGAATATGAAATGAAGGAACGTGAAGCAGTAAGCGAGCTTGCCGGCAAAAACGAACTTGTTGTCGGCGATTACCGCAGCGAGTACTCCGAAGGTATTCTTCTTACCCAGTGCATGACTACAATATGTATAACGGTAAATCCCGATGAACCTTCGCATACTCCTGTTCCGTCACTCGTACTGTTCGATTCCCTTGACGGAAGAGTTCACGACGACGATGAAAAGGAAGCCAAGGAACTTCTGTACTTCGAATACGGTGAGATCTGGCTCGACGGCAAAACGGCCACAAAAGGCGCAAGGAAGATGCAGACAAACTACTATAATGACGGCATGGACATCATTAACGAGAATGAGTTCAGAATACAGGCTGTAAAAGTCCGTGACCATGTACTTGTAAACATACTGAGCCGAAGCCGGAAGATTGAAATAACGACTGCCCTTCCGGACAGCACCCGCTACGCATATCTGGTACTCACCGGTGAGCACTGCCGTCTGAGCAGCGTAAGCGTGGTAAAAACTGAAGAACAGGTTTCAAACGACTACATAAAACGAATAGCGGAAGAAGTAAGCTTTATTAACGTACCTGCCGGAGATATACCTAATCTGCAGGTGGACGGCTTCCGTTCAGCTGCGACCGATGGTATCAGTATACCTGAAAAAATGGTCATCAGTTTCCACACAATGAGTCTTCCTACAGCACGTCTTGTATGGCACTGCCCGTATATGGTTGTATTCAGTTCCGACGACGGTCAGATAAACGGAGTAAACTACAAGGAATACGCCCTTATAAGACTCGACGGTGAAAACTGGGAATCAGACAGTGACGCTAAAAACGACCTTATCGTAAATGTCCAGGATTCATTCAGCGGCTGGGAGGCATGGAAGGAATACAACAAGGCTGGCTACGATACATCCGTATCATTCGAAAAGTCAGGTAACACGATAACCGTGACCACAAACAATCTCGGTGTGTTTATCAAAAACATCACCACCCTTCCGGACGCCATCGACAATGTATTTGTCGCTCTGACCGGCGACCAGTGTGCGATCACAAATATCAGAATAAAATAAAAAAAGGAGCAGGAGACCGATAACCAAACCGGACTCCTGCTCCGTTTTTTAAAATCTTTTCTTCGGGTCCCTGACAAGAAGATAAACCGTCCATACAACAAGAGCGAGAACTACTACTGAAAGACCGAGGAATGTGTCATTTAGCATATCTGCTGATGACGGAATGAAGTAATCTGCTCCGTCTTCGATGTACTCAACTGCGGCGTCAACGAGCCACATGAGTGATGCGCCCCAGAACATGTAACATAGGATACCGGTCTTCATCTTTCTCGCCTTTTCACTTGTGTACCAGATAAGTGTTACCGTAACTGCGGCAATGAGTGTGATAAGGAGGGTCATGATCTTACCTCCTTTTCATTATGTTCCTTCGCGTTCTTTGCCCATATCTTTTCAATAACGACCGTCGCCGCCCATACCGCGGTGACTATGACTGCCATCGCCGTTCCGTTCACTGCCATTTCGTCAAGCATGACCTGCGTCGATTCCGGATTTGACGCTGCAGTAAGGAACGGGAAAAACGGTGAGATCTCGCCGTGCCAGAGATGTTCAAACGCCAGAAGACCCGAACCGCCCCAGAGAAGCCCGTTAAGTCTGCCGAGCCTGTCTGAGAATTTCACTTCGTATTCATCAGTTTCCTTTTCATTTTTCTTCGATTTTTTTATGACAGCTGATGCAACCGTTGTTACTATCGCTTCTGCTGTCGGTACTAAAAAACATGCCATCTGATTTACTCCTTACTTATTTATCCCATCCGAGCGCGCGGCGCTTTTCCTTCATGTCGGCAATTATCCTGTCTGCAAGAGCTGACGGATCAGTGTCAACGTTCATTGTGGAGCCAAGAAGTTCCTTTGTGCCGTGCTTTAAGAATTCAATTACATTCTTTGAACCGTAGATCTGTGCTTCAACGCAGTGATATGAGCTTATGCCGTTAAGTCTGAACCCGAGAGCTGCATCGATGCCTTTTTCATTTCCCCATTCAGGCGATGAAAATGCAAATGGCATCTCGTACATTTTATGTCCGAGCGCTCCGGCAACACCTGCGAAAATACCGCTTGAACGTGTGTTGTCTATGCACTCGCCCACATGCCATACCGGCGGAAGATCAGGTTCGAGGAATTCACGCAGACTCTCTCCTGCCTTTTCCTTTCCGGAAACCGCACAGTAGCCGAGCTTCATAAGCGGGAATGACGCACAGCCGTTGGAGATAATGAGAACGTTGTTTTTAAGCAGTTTGTCGGCTACGTCAACTATGCATTTTTCGTAAAGCACCTTAGGATTATTGCATCCTACCATGTTGACGATACCAAGTATCTTTCCGCTCTTTATCGCTTCCGCAAGAGGCTTCATGCTTCCGAATCTTCTGTGGATGTACTCAACAGAGAATCCGACTTCAGCTTCGACTTCGTACGGAGGTATGTAAACAGGAATACCCTTTCGTGCCTCGAAGCTTTCAATGGCTCTTAAAACGATCTTTTCAGCAAGTTCCTTTGTCTGGTCAATGTTTGAATGATGGTGGTCATATTCAAAGCGTTCAGCACCCGGAAGTCTTGCGGACTCGCTTGTGGTGACAACTGTTGTCCTGAAGCATTTTGCCACTTCCATTATGGACGGGAAAACGTCCTGAACGTCAGCTACCCAGAGATCAAGCGCACCCGTACCGAGGACCAGTTCTGCTGAAACGGCATTTGAAAGCGGTATAACTCCGCTGTAGCGGTACATTGCGGAAAGTCCGGAGCAGCAGATGCCGTAGAAACGTATTCCCTTTGCACCCTTTGACTTTGCAAGTTCTATAAGATCCTCACGCTTTCCTGCTTCTACGATCTGGCTTACAAGCAGCGGAAGATGACCGTGAACAGCAATGTTTACATATCCTTTCTGAAGGGCACCAATGTTCACCTTTGAAGTCACCCTGTCCCCGACACCGAAAAGGCAGTCGGTCGCTATCGATCCTCCGACTACTCCGGAGAAAGTAAACGCAAGTCCGCAGCGCAGGAACTGCTGCATTATCGACTTCCAGTCGCCGTCTATGGCACATCCGGATTTATGGTAGGCTTCAAAAACTTCATGGTACGCACTTACCGGAAGAATGTCAAGCTTCTTCCATGTTTCCTGACGTTCAGGTGCTGCACAGGCTGAAATTGTTTTGTATTCTCCCGGAACAGTCCTTGACAGATCTTCAAGCAGTACATCGGCCAGATCCTTTGCGACATACTTGAGCTGTCTGTTCTTCTGCTTTATTCCGAAAGCCTCAGCAGTTGAACGTATCTTCTGTTCACCGAGTATCGGTATGTCGAGTTTACCCTCTGCAGCATATTTCAGTGCAAGCATTACCTCACGTGCATGCATGCCGTGCTGCGCAGCACCGGCGGCTGCTGAACGGAGAAGATTTCTCGCGACTATAAGGTCGGCATCAGCACCGCATATTCCCTTCGGCGCCTTCGGTGTGATACGACAGGGACCCATGTTGCATATCTTGCAGCAGATGCCGGCCAGTCCGAAGTTGCACTGCGGTTTCTGTGCATCGAAACGGTCAAAACAGGTGTCGATGCCGAGCTGCTCCATTCGAAGAAGCATTTCGCGGACTGCCGGATCCGGCGTCTGTTCAATGACATCCTGCTTTGACGGGAAGGTTTTGCGGTATTCGCTTACTGCATTCATGTAGTCCTTTATAAATGCCTGCGGATCATCTTCCTCACCCTCACCATCATGATGAGAGGCTTTGAGCGTAACGACAGGTATGCCGTGGGCATCAAAGCCTATAAGATTTCTGTGTGAATGTATGTGGTCCACGCCGTCGCTGTGGTGATGACCGTGATGATGTTCATGCTCATGCATGTGTTCCTCACCGTGATCGTGTCCGTGATGCTCATGACAGTGAGCATCTTCTGTTTTTTTCTTAGCCATTAAACTCTCTCCATAGTTATATTTCATATCAGGCCGCAGCTCCCGATCCAGGCCGGATCCGCGCCTGATACAGTATCTTAAGAAAACGCTGATTTATTCCTAAATCAGCGTGGGGCTTCGGGGCGAAGCCCCGCAAATCCCACCTCCGGAAATCCGGCGAAGCCGGATTTCCGATTAAATCAGTGTTTCCTTAAATTACATAATCAACATATTCTTC
>CADAPI010000076.1 GCA_902789705.1 uncultured Ruminococcus sp. | reverse complement strand
ATCAGTTTTGTAATTTTGTGCGAAATTGTACAAATTTAATCACAAAGACTGATTTAAACAAATTATAGCACAATATTTTATGTGAGTCAATCTTTTTTCGGATCTGATTATTCTGCAAAGCTCTTGATTTGTCCGGTGTATCGTGATATACTATATTACGATATACTATATCATGATATACTATCTTACGATTATATTTACGGAGGATTCGTTATGAAATTCTACTGCAGAGAAAATGAACTTTCAAAACTAAATAAACGATATCGTACCGGCAAATGGGAATGTGTTGTTATATACGGCAGAAGACGAGTCGGCAAGACTGCGCTCATAAACGAATTCTGCAAAGACAAGCCGGTGATTTATTTTTCAGCTCTCAATGCCAGTGCAGCGGAAAACCTCGAAGCGCTTTCAGCTGCGATAGGAACATTTAACGGAAAGGATATCGCACCTGTTTACCGCTCATTTGATGATGCATTTTCTGAAATCGAAGCACTCAGTAAAAATGAACATATCATCTTCGTTATAGATATCCTTCAATTTCATCCCGTCTGCAGCATGTTATCGATCACAGATGGCAGGAAAGCGGTATTTTTCTGATACTCTGCGGATCTTCAATGAGTTTCATGCAGAATCAGGTACTCGGATATGAAAGTCCGCTTTACGGAAGAAGAACGGGACAGTTCATGATCGAACCGCTCACATACAAAGAAACCGCAGTATTTAAGCCTGAACTATCATCAGAAGACAAGGCTCTTCTCTATGGCATAACAGGAGGTGTACCGCACTACATAAACAAACTCGGTGTACACGATGACATTGATTCCGCACTTTTAGAAAATTTCTTCGACCGTTCCGCCTATCTGTACGAAGAACCGGAAAATCTTCTTAAACAGGAACTCCGCGAACCGGCAGTATACAACTCAATCATACGTGCAATAGCTGAAGGACACACCAAACTCAACGAGATCGCCACAAAAGCAGGCATATTAAGCGGTCCGTGCACCAAATATCTGAACACACTGATTGAACTTGGTATCATAGTGAAAGAAACTGCAGTCACTGATAAAAGCAGCAAAAAGACAATTTACTCGATTGGTGATAACCTGTTCAGATTCTGGTACCGTTTCATCCCGCAGAATATACCGGCGATCGTTTCCGGAAAAATAGAAAACAATTACGATCGCATGGTAAAATCAAAACTTCACGACTATATGGGACTGGTATTTGAAAAAATGTGCCGGGATTACCTGATGAGATATGCAGACGACCTGCCTTTCGAAATAGCTGACATCGGTCAGTGGTGGGGTACAGACAAAACAGAAAAGAAAGAAGTACAGATCGATATCGTAGGCGTACCGGTACAGAATACCGCTCCCGGAGAATACATTATCGGATCATGTAAATTCCGGAACATAAAGACCGGAGTTGACGAACTGGCCCTTCTCGAAAAATATGCATCAGTATTCGGCAAAGGGACGAAATATCACTACTACATTTTCTCCCTCGGCGGTTTTACAAACGAACTGATAAAACTCGCTGATGAAAAAGGTGTAAAACTAATTACTGCAGATGATATGTACAAATAAAAAAGGTATCCGCTGCGATGCAGCGGATATATGATTATTGCCGCCCTGTGGGCGGCAATCACATTTTTGTGCACAATAAAGCAGACGGGAATCGATGAACGACTCCCGCCTGCTTTGTGATTAGTGGTGTACGAACAACAAACGATACACATTATCACCATCAGCTTATTTCAACACTGCTAAAGCTACTTTATTATCACAGTTAATAGCCAGTAACTCCTTTGCTATCGATTCTGCTTCACTTCTTGTTATCAGCTTTTCCGGAATATCGTAAAAGAAAAGTATCATTTCCAGATTCTTTTCATTATATTCCAGCTTCAGAAGTTCTCTCGAATGAAACAGCGCAATGGAATATGCACCTTCAATATGACACAAAGGATGTATCATAACTTCAACAGCTAACCCGATCCATGACGGTAAATTAGTTTTTGATATCATATACCTAATAAAACTGTATATACAAATACTATCCGTATCATATGCCAGTGTAAGAAGGATATCATGTATTTCCGGCATTTTCATTTTCCCGCAAACTTCTTCAGCTAAGTGATAATTTCCTTCAAAGATATATTTTTTAATTGCTTCCTGCATATTTTTATTCTCCCCATACCATTTTTCCAATTAATTAAGCAACTCTTAAATCATTCTTCTTTCTCGCAAGACTCTAATAAAGACAATATGTGATCCAGCTGCTTTATCCACTCTTTCATCATTTCATCATTAATTCTGAATTCCAGGATCTCAGTCTGTTTCAATTCATAATGACAAATATAAATCTTAACTCTTGGATTAAGATCCTTATATACAAAAGTCGCATTAATCAGCGTCTCAGAAGAAGCAAACAAGTCGGTTTCATTATATTCGGTATACAATGTGCCGTTCAAATACTGTTCAAATTTATCCTTTATTTTCTTAACGATTTTTTTAGTGTATTCCAATCTCATAGACCCCAAATATCTTTCATCTAAAGCTGCTAAATACATTTCTGTATATTTATGACCTTCCGATGATTTTAACGCTATAATAATATTCGCATTCTCAAGAGGTAACGTCAATTTAAACGTCTCTAATACTTTTAAAGCAACTTTATTATCAGGTTCAACAGCCAGTAACTCTTTTGCTATCGCTTCGGCTTCACTTTTTGTTATAAGTTTTTCCGGGATATCATAAAAGAAAAGTATCATTTCCAGATTCTTCGCATTATATTCAAGTTTCAGTAGTTCTCTCGAATGATAAAGCGCAACGGAATATGCCCCTTCAATATAACACAAAGGATGCAACATGACCTCAACCGCTAATTTGATCCACTCCGAAGCATTGGTTTTTGATATCATATACCGAATAAAGCTGTATACGCTAATACTCTCCGTGTCATATGCCAGTGTAAGAATTGTGTCTCTTATCGTTTGCATTTCCATTTTTCCGCAAACTTCTTCAGCTAAATGATAATTTCCTTCAAAGATATATTTTCTGATAGTTTCCTTCAAATTACCACTCCTATAAAGCATTCTATTGCTTGCATGTACAACTGTTATATTTTTAATTATAACACAATCTGAGCTAATATAAAAGCAGACGGGAGCCGACGAACGACTCCCGAAAAAACTAATTCAATTACTCTTTTCCAATACACTTAAAGCCACTTTATTATCTGGCTCAATAGCAAGCAGCTATTGCTACACTTTCTCTGGCTTCTGTTTTGGCATTTCGTACTTTAATTAAGCGGTTTTGAATCAGATATCGAAACGTTTTTTTATTTCTGCAAGCATACAGATAAAATCATCTTTTTCAAAATCATCAGTCCATTCATATGACTGAAGGCTACTTTCGCATAGTGATACAACATTAATAATGTCTTCCCTGTGAGATTCTATTAACTTACGCTCCAATCCAGTAACTTTTTCCAAAAGTTCACCTGTATAACAATCGCCGCAAAAAGGATCTTCATTCAAAAATCTAAAAGCAATTTCAACCGCCAATTTTATAAACTTTCGTTGTCTGATCATTCTTACAACGTCAAATACCGTTAAGTCATTTTCTGTTTTATCCAGGAGATCGTTATACCAAATCTGCAATGGATACTGTGCATTTTCTATCGGTCGTTCATTATATAGTTGCCCTATGGTTTTACACATATGAATCAATACCTCCAGTCCCTTCATTTAATTGTTAAATATATAATTACACTGTATTTGTCACATTTTAAACGAATCAGCAATCTCACGCATAAGCTGATAAACTTCATTACTATAGATGTAAATACAGTCAAAAATCAGCCTTCTCCGGTATAGTTTTCCCGAAGAAAGCTGATTTTATCTTCATCTACTAGTGGTGATTAAATAGATTTAAGAAGCTTTTACTTTTCAAAACCAGGGTCAATTGCAAGCCAAGGATATAATTCATTTTTACTGTCAACGTTTTTTATATACGAAATAAAAATTAGATATTCTTCAAATGGGAACAACCCTTCAACAATTACAGAGTAGTTATTATACTTATAATTTAAAGACGGAACATCTCCAGTTGTACCTATGCATATTTTATAATTATCTGCAAAAAAACTAACTGCAAAAAGATTCTCATCTGTTTCTGGTGAGGCATTAGAATCTAATTCTTTTAGCTTTAATAGCATAAATTCTAATTTATGCTTGCACTCTTTATCCACTATAGGGACTACTATTTTCCCCCTGAAATCCACTTTAAAACAAGTGGTTTCACATGGAAGTGGCTGCAAATCAAATTTTATTACTTTTCCGTCAACCTTAATCGAAATAGTATTTATTAAGTTTTCCATACGTACTCCTTACATTCCGTTAGGATAAAGATACTTGGCATACTTTGATGCGTTTACCGGATATCCATGAATATTTCCTTTTGAGTCTATGTGTACTCTTACAGCGGTTTCACCATTTTCACCAATTACGTTTCCTGTGTCCCAAACTTTTGTTCCATCAGGTAATTCAGTACCATTTAACCATCCTTGTTGAGTTTCAACTATACCATTTTCACCTTTTGGTCAATGTGTAGCTCTTGACGGATCTAATTCATTTGCATGGTCATACACATGCTTTCCTTGTTTACCAGCATCAACCAACGGCGCATTTTCAACACCACCGTCTACCACCCCTTGTGGCGGCAACTTTTTTTCCGATAAATACTTTTCTCCGTCTGGATCGTCTCCTGTCGGATTACCATCATCCGGACCATCACCATAAGGATCTGATTCCATTTCTGTTGCTTCTACTGTTGGATACTTATATTCCTTATATGCCTTACGCAATCCTCCAGGATCTTTATGCAGACATACTATAGCAACTAAATCAACTCTGTTGTCTTTATAAATTATATCACAACTGATAAAATTATCATAGTATTACATCACAATTTGCGTGATTATAAAAGCAAACGGGAGTCCTTATTCAGGTACTCCCGTCTGCTTTGTGATTAGTGAATTGTATGATTATTGGGTAAAATCAAATGCAGATTCTGTAACTTCTTCAGTCTGAGCTTCTGTAGTATCTGCAGCATCTTCTGTAACTTCTGCTTCAGCAGTCTCTGTTACAGCAGCTTCGTCTGATGCAGTGCTTTCAGCGTCTGTGAGGCCAAGGATCTCCTTTGCTTCGTCAGATGCTTCTGTCATTTCAAGACGAACGTTTCTTATCTGAAGGTTCTTTACAGGACTGAATTTGCCCATGTTGAATTCAAGACGGCCGTTAGGATCGGTCTTTCTCAGCATTTCTATGTCAAACTCGAAAGTCTGCCATTCATCTGTTGTATGTACAGGTGTATCATTCAGGTAACGTACCCAGCCACTTGTCGGAGCTGAGATACAAACCTTCATAACTCGTTTTTCATCTGAACGGGCTTCAAAAGTGAGCTTGTATTTTGAATCTTTGAACATTGGAAGTTCAGCCTGAACGATCTGAACTGAATATTCTTCCGTGCCCTTCTTTTCAGGATATACGCGGAGCTCGCCGTCTTTTATTTCAGCTGTGCCCTCACCGTCGTTGAAAAGGAGGAATCTCCAGTTGTCCTCGTCATCGAGAGCCTCTTCCTCGGAGAAATCACCGTTGTAGATAAAGTTACCGTCTTCAAGAGGTTTTCTGAAAGTCGGCAGCGGCTTTGTAACGTTTGTATCGTATTCGGGTTTCTGATATACACGAACGTAATCGACCTGGAATTCAGCATTGTCAAAGTTTGTTGTTGCATCAGGGTTGCCAGGCCATGTGCCGCCTACAGCAAGATTGAGCTGTACAAAGAATGTCTGGTCGAACGGCGCCGGATACGGCTTGTCATCTTCACCGTCAACAGCTGTGAACCAGTCGTTTACAGTGTGATAGAGATTGCCGTCAATATACCAGCGGAATTCGCCCGGTTCCCATTCAACTGAGAACTCGTGGAAGTCAGATGCAAATGTTTCTCCGTTTTCAAGGGTATATGTTCCCTGCTGTTCGCCGTGAGGTTCACCGTAGTGGAGAGTACCGTAAGCCTTTTCAGGTTCATGTCCGAGAGTTTCCATGATGTCGATCTCGCCGCACTTTGGCCACTGGCCGTAGTGTTCCTCGTCTGTCGGCATCATCCAGATAGCAGGCCATAAGCCCTGTCCTTCCGGTACTTTAGCTCTTACTACTACCTTGCCGTACATGAAATCCTTAAGGTTCTGACCCTTTATCTTACCGGAAGTGTAGTAGTCGTTTCCTTTATCATCCTTTGTCTTTATTGCCTTAAGATGAAGAAGACCGTCTTTTGTAAATACGTTTTCTTCAGATGTTGTATACTCCTGAAGCTCTGAGTTTGTCCAGCCCGGTTCATGCGGATCGTACTGCCAGCATGTTGTGTCAAGCTTGTCACCATTGAATTCATCGTTCCAGAGAAGTGAATATCCTTCGATTTCAGGTATTTCCGTACTTTCAGCAGCGCTGTTCTGTGAAGTTCCGTTACTTTCTGAACCCTGCTGGTCTTTTGCCTCATCTGTGCTGCCGCAGCCTGAAACAAGTCCGGTCATAAGCGCGCTGCACAGTGCAAAAGCAAGTATTCTTTTTTTATTCATTATAATTCCTCCAGTTCAAAGATTAAGGCCGGATCACCGCAGCAGAAACGTGGGGGCGTTTCTGCTGCTTTTGGGGAAAGAGGTGACCGGTAAATTCCGATTTAACTTTAACACGTACAAATTCCTTATACTTTCATTATACCTTATGATATTAGTTAATTATATTAAAATTTTTATGTGAATAACATAATATTATGGGAACACTGATTAAACCGGAAATGAGATCATATTGTGCCGAGCAGCCTGAAAATATCCTCTTTCTCTGCAAGGCCGTCTGAAAATGCAGTTGCACCGCCGCAGGCGGTTCCGAGTTTCAACGCATACTCATAATCTCCTTTTTCCACACCTGCTATAAATCCGGCAACCATTGAATCTCCGGCTCCGACTGAATTTTTCACGGTACCTTTGCAGACTCCCTGATGGTACACCTTTCCGGTTTCATCAATAAGAAGCGCTCCGTCACCGGCCATTGAAACAAGTACGTTTTCCGCACCCATCTTTCGGAGTTTTTCAGCGTATTCAGCTATCTGCTCCACGGTTTCAAGCTTTACTCCGAACATCTCACCGAGTTCGTGATTATTCGGTTTTACAAGGAACGGACGGTATTTTAAGACGTTTAAAAGAAGATCCTTTGTGGCATCGACCACGGTTTTTATCTTTCTGCCCTCAAGGTGTGCAAGGATCTTTTCGTAGATATCAGAAGGGAGTGACGGCGGGATGCTGCCTGCAAGCACGAGTGTGTCGCCGTCCTTTATCATTTCAAGTTTCTCAAAAAGCTCCTTCACCGCATCATCCGGAATATCCGGTCCGCGGCCGTTGAGTTCAGTTTCCTCGTCCGACTTTATCTTGACGTTGATACGGGAAAAGCCGTCTTTCAGGCGAACAAAATCTGTCCCGATTCCCTGTGATACAAGTCCGTTTTCAATCGCCTCTCCGGTAAATCCGGCGATAAAACCGAACGCTCTCGACTTTATCCCCAGCTCACGGAGAACAAGCGAAACATTTATCCCCTTGCCTCCGAAATATATCTCCTCGCTTTTCAGACGGTTCACTGCTCCGGTGTTTATGTGGTCCGCACTGACGACCAGATCCACTGCCGGATTGAAAGTTACTGTATATATCATTTTTCTGCCTCCGTATCTTTAAAATGCATTATCTCATGCAGATCAACTACAAAAATATGATCATCCGCCTCTGCAGCATTCAGCACTGCATCCGTAAAACCGGATTTTGAAAACAGATAATAATATGTTTCATTTCTCTTTTTTGAAAACATATCCGCACGTTCCTTAAGTGTTTCGAGAACGGAAATATCAAGTTTCTCATTTCTCCACTTGCATTCTCCGAAAATATAGTCTTTTCCGTCACTCGCTATAATATCGATCTCTTCCTGACTGCGGGTAGCAGGATTCGTTCCCCACCATCGTCCTGAAGAAGTAAAGAGAAACGGAAGTTCGCATTCTGCATTTTTCATATAAAGATAATCCATACATACTTTTTCAAATACAAGTCCCATGTAAACACTATAATCCGGTTCGATGTGCTTTTTCCATAGAGCCTGCCGTGCGCCTGTTTCTATAAGTGTCCTACCTGAGAAAACATAACGATACCAGAAGCGGAACATAAAATCAGATATCCCGTAAAGTGTTTTTCGTGAAGATTCATTTTCGCCGAACGGTGCTTCCCTGTAAAGTATGCCAAGTTCGCAAAGCGTTTTGATATACTTCAGACATTTTGCTGATTCCTCTCCTATTTTCGTTGAGATCTCATTGGCACGGGTATGTCCGCCTGCAACTGCTTCGATAATCGCACTGTAAACTCCGGGTTCCTGCACCTCCTGACGGAGAAGAAGGACTGCCTCTTCGTAAAGGTAAGATGTCACCTTAAGATATGCCCGTTTGATATTCTCCTCGAAAGTTTCATCCGGATCTATCTGCTGAAGATACATCGGCGTACCGCCGAATGCACCGTAAAGTTCAATTTTTTCAGTATCGGAATATCCATTCATAAACCGTGCAGCAGTAAGATAGGTAAACGGCTTCAGCTGAAGCTGTCCGGTACGTCTGCCGAAAAGCGGACTTTCTGAACCCAGCACTTCCTTTTCCATGAATCCCATATAGCTTCCGCAAAGGATAAGAAATAAATTTCCACTTTTCAGCTGATGATCGATAAGATGCTGAAGTTCTGAAAGGAGTGCTCTGTTTTTCTTCACAAGATACGGAAACTCATCGATTATAAGCACAAGCCGTTTGTCTTTCTGACGATCATTGATATAGCTGATCGCATTTGTCCATGACGAAAACGGCTCGAGATTCCTCTCACCGTAAAATTCGAATACCTGTTCTGAAAACTTTTCAAGATTGAGTTTGTTGTTGCTCTGTTCAGCAGAATAAAAAATATGATCCTTATTTCTGCAAAATTCATTCAGCAGTGTAGTCTTTCCAACTCGACGCCGTCCGTACAGCACAAACAACTGAAATTTCTTCTGCTCATACATATCATTCAACTCTGCCAGTTCATTTTCACGTCCGATAAACTTTTCCTGCATACAATTTTCCTTTCCGGATTGCCGTCGCTAAGATCGTATACCAGATATGCAAACAGCTGAATCCAAAGTAATTAACTTTAAAGTTAATTATAGCTTCTGAAGATGGTTTTGTCAAGGGCGCAGAAAGCAATAAATCCTTTGTAAATAAAAGGAGACACAAGAGATACATCAATGCGGTATTATATGATCAAAGGAAAGATCACAGCATATTTAAAGGAGAGGTTACTATGAAAAAATTAATATGTGCTAACATTATCGTAATTACGCTCATCATCGGTTTGTTCTCATACAAAACGATTGGTGAGATATTACTTCGTCTTTATCCGGGTGACAGAGTAAAGGCGGAAATAATCGTTGAATGCAATGACAGCATTTATCATCTTGAAAATGCAAGCTTTGAATTAAAAGGATCCGGTAAAGTGAATGTAAACAGTGCTCATAAAGCAAAAATAAGATTCCGTGCAAACAGCAAGGAATCTTATACTGTAAAGATCAGCAATACACCGCTCAACCAGCCGATCAGACTAAAGTTTTCCCAGCATATGTGCTGGAATGTTCAGCGGGCTAAAATAACTGTTCATATAGACACTGTTTCGAAGGAAGTAACTGCCCGCGGTTACAGCTTCTCCGGAGATGACGGAATACAGAAAATCAATAGAACATTCACATATAATGATGAGCCTGTAGAAGGCAGCGAGCTGGAGTTTTATTTTCCGTTTAAAAATTCCGCGTAGCGGTCGCAGATCTCTTTGGTTTCGCCGAAGGCGATCTGGTTTCCTTTGTCGAGCCAGAGAACTTTGGTTGCCATACGGCGGATCTGTTCGAGGGAGTGGGAAACGAGCAAGGTAGTTGCGCCGCCTTTGATTATTTCGAGCATTTTGGCTTCGCTTTTCTTTCGAAATGCACCGTCGCCGACGGAAAGTACCTCATCGAGGATGAGGATCTCCGGATTTACGAGGCAGGCGATGGAAAATGCGAGTCTTGATTTCATACCGGATGAAAGGTGTGAAAACAGTCTGTCCTCGAATTCTTCAAGTTCAGCGAACTCGATTATGGCCTTGTAAGTATTGTTCATGAATTCGCGGGTGTAGCCGAGCATGGCTCCGCGGAGGAAGGTGTTTTCCTTAACGGTAAGGTCGCCGTCGAATCCGGTACCGAGTTCGAGAAGTGAGGCTATGTTACCGCGAACTGCCATTGTGCCGGTAGTCGGGCGCATGATACCCGAAATAACTTTGCACAGAGTGGATTTTCCGGCGCCGTTTGAACCGACGATTCCGAGGAGCTCGCCTTCTTCAAGTTTGAAGGAAACATGTTTTACGGCAACGAATTCCTTCGGCTTATACTGGCCTTTGATTTTCTGGATAACAACATCCTTAAGGCCGATGGTTGAAAAGTCACCTGTTATGTATGAAACTGAAATATCATTGAGTTCTATTTTGGTCATTTTCAGTTCCTCCTTACATGTAGTACATGAACTTGTAGTTGTACTTCTTGTAGATGAGTGCACCTGCGAGAAGTGCGATGCATGCATATCCGAAGCAGAGAAGATGTGTCTTCCATCCCGGGATGTATCCGTAGATGACAACGTCACGGAAGTAGGTTATGTACACGTAGATCGGATTTGCGTGGAAAAGCACCTGTGTACGGTGTGAATATGTATCTGTATAGTAGAAGATAGCGGACATGTAGCTTAACATCATGGTGAAGATGTCGTAGAGATACTGGATGTCCTTGAAGAGCACGAACAGTGCTGAAAGGATGAGTCCGACGCCGATGTTGAAGACGATAAGGCAGATTATCGGGTAGATGAGTGCGAAAAAGCGGAAAGAAAAAGTTATGCCGTCACAGGCCACGAAAAGGAAGAAGATGATGAGTGTAAGTCCGAAATTGATGAGTGATGCGACGTTTTTGGAAAGAAGGAACATGTATTTCGGAAGGTTTATCTTGGTGATTATACTGGAGTTCTGCATGAGGGAGTTCATTCCACCGTTGGTGGAGTCCTTGAAGAATGAGAATGTCAGGTTTCCGGCGAAGAGGTAGATCATGTAGTGAGGTTTGTTCTGGCCGAAGAAATGGGTGAACACTACGCTCATTACAAGGAGCTGCATGAGTGGGGAGACGAGGCTCCAGAGCATTCCGAGGGCGGTTCGTTTATATTTTTTCTTGAAATCACGTTTGACGAGTTCCTCGAACAGGAACTGATGTTTTTTTATTTTCAGAAACTGTTCTTTTATTGTTTTAATCATTTTTAATTTTTTATCTTTCCTTTCTTAATTTAACGGTCTCATTTTCTTGATTTGGGGGCTTTGCGATAGCCCCCAAACCCCTTCGCAGCATTCCTTTGCTTAACGGTCTCAATTCCTTTTTCCGGGGCTTTGCGGTCGCCCCGGGCCCTTCGCAGCCTTCGCACCTTATCCATAAGTTATACTATTTCAACAGGGATGGTTTTGGTTGTTGAAACTCCGCTCAGGGTGTTGCGGACGGTTAGTTTCAGGGTGCTGGTGTCGGATTCGGTGTAGGTGCGTTTTTTGAGGGGGAAGCTTATGTAGGTGTATTCTACTCTCGGGACTATTGTTCTGCGGGCGGTGGCTATGGTTTCACCGGAATCGGTTTTTACTTCTGCTGTGAGTTCGAGCTGCATTATGTTTTCGGCGCAGCGGGTGTCGCGGGAGATGCCTATGTTTATCTTGTTTAAGTATTCTGAACTCAGTTTAAATGATTCAGGGGCACCGAGGACCGGCGGGACTGATGCGTCGCCGAAGCAGTAGAGTCCGATGTGCGGCGGCATATGTTCGGCTTCTTCGTATTCAGAAGCAGCATCTTCGCGGAATTTTCGTCCTGCAAGGTGGTTGTCCTCTATTCTGCCTGCCATTTCCTTTTTCTCTTTGCTTTCCAGAGCGATATATTCCGGACAGGTAAATCCTTCCGCGTATTTTCTGAAAAGGCCTCTTCCGTAATAGTTTTCCTTGTAGAAATTCTCGAAAATGTAGTCAGACTGTCTGACACCAAGATCTTCACCGCCGATGTTCGGCCATGAAAGGCAGACATACGGTACCGGCTCGTAGTTTTCGGAATGCCTTGATGCAATGTAATTGAAATATGTGCTCCATTCGTCGTAGCCCAGTGTCTTTATCTGCGGGAATTCATCGATCATGTCGCAGTACCATCTGCGGTTGATTATCTGCATCTGGTGAGCTGAATACTGCAGTGTCGGGAATCCGTTGAGTTTCAGGAACTCAAGGGTTCGGAACATTGAATAGTCATACGAGAAAAGCTCTGCAATGCGGTAACGCCATGTGCTTAAATCGGAGAAATAGTAGCCGATGTATCTGCCCCCGCGGAAGAAGCAGCTTTCATCGACAGGTCCGAGAGGACGGTAATCGTCATCGGTCATGATGAACTCGTCGTCAAGTATGTCACGTCTCATGGCAAGACAGCGTAAAAAGAAGTTCCTTGTAGCATGGTCTGCCGGAAGAGCCGCCCCGTCAAGAAGCTCGTCGTCCGTAACAGTTGTAAGCTTAAGCCTTCCCTTATAGTTAAGCTTCATGTAGTCTGCCATTTTGTCCGGACAGAACACCACAAGCTCGGTTATAAACGGCATAAACTCCTCGACGTACGGGAGTGTGGCAAGAAGCGGTGCCGGACGTGCTGAAAGATAAACTATCTGCTTTACAGGTTTATGAACAAAAACATCCGCGCTTGCATTTCCGGTTTCAATGAGCTCGCTGATGCTGCGGACTGTCCTGTCCCAGACCGGCGGAACATATTCATCTGCAAGGAGTGCCTTCTTTTCCTTATATTTATCCTCAGATGAAACATAGCTTTCAACGATGTCCGCAAGAGCGTCAGAATCATCTGCCGGGAAATAATCGCAGAATCTTCCTCCGACCTCACGCATTACCGGAAGATCGGAACAGATGACCGGCACGCCCTTTATCATTGCCTCGATAGTGGAAAGACCGTAGCCTTCGGCATAGGACGGGAACACGACCATGTATGCCATGCTGTAAAGCTTCGCAAGTGTCGCATCATTCACGCCCTCGAGTACATAGATGCCTTTGCCGAAACGGCTGTCCGAACGCATGCGTTCCATGAGTTCTTCCGATTCCCAGCCTATGTGTCCGACAAATACGATGTCCGTGTCGAGAGAAGCTATCTTCTTCATGTAGGCATCGACGATGACCTTGTGGTTCTTTCTCGGCTCGATGGTACTTACGGTAAGAAGGAATCTTCGCCCGGAAAGCTTCGTTATTATATCTTCATCGGCACTGTTTTCCTCCGTTTTACCGTCTGAAGTAAAATCAGCGCCGAGAGGAATGACGTGTACCGGTTTTCTTCTCATTTCCAGTTCGTCAAACAGAGCGGTAAGATCATTTTTAACGGCTTCGGTAGTCACCACGATGTCATCTGCATACGTCATTTCAGCCACAATAAACTCCATGAATTTCAGAAGTGTATGCGGAGCCATGAACTGCGGAAAACGCACCGGAATTATATCGTGTATAAGTGTAATGAGCCGTACACTGCGGTTTTTGAGTTTCGGCAGAAGGAAGCTTCTGTTCGGAAGCGTATGCCAGCTGCTGTTTACGTCAAAGAATACCGAACCGTGTTCAAACTCGTCAGGTGTAATGATATTTTCAGTATAGATCTCATTTTCCGTCTCTCCGCCTTCAAGGCGTGACACAAAAGCTTTTGTGTCGAGCAGGATGTATCCGTGCTTTTCGACAGAATATGAAATGGCTGAAACATCTGATCCGGCACGGACAAGGCGTATGAGGACCTCGGTCACTACTCGCGAAACTCCGGTGAAATGTTCAAGCTCGGGTATGTTGGTAACATCTATGTAGATTTTTTTCATTTAACTTTCAGCCCCTGAAGATCAGTATGGTGAATAAAGCATACGTGCACCGCCGGAAATACGCGTTTCTGCTGATCGCGCATATTCGAGCATGGTGCGGAGAAAAGCCTCGCGGCCTCTTGTCTTCTCGTCGTTTTCCCAGTACTCAAAATCAGTCTCCGACGGCATGGTACCGAAAAAAGTCAGAAAAAAAGCTTCGATGAATTCATGTGCGCTGCAGCCTGAATTGATAAGCTCTGTCACGTCAGTGCTTTCAGCCTGTCTTGATGCCATTGTACGGAGTGCGAATTTTGAAAACTGCATCGTCTTTCCCGATTCTTCAAGATTCTTTTCCGTCATATCGTATAGCTTATCATAGTTTTTTTTACTGTCGTCATTGTTAAGCGGAGGATATTTAGCCATGAAATCGCGGAGATATTTCTGGAATGTATCCTTTATTTTTTCATACTGGAAGTCCTCGAGTCTCTTTCTCTGTGCTTCGATGATGGTCTTTCTCATGTCCTCGTTTGTGACAACTTCATTTATTACCTTTGAAAGGAAGACCGGATCCTTGTCGTCGACTACGACACTGGCTCCGCCGAGAGTTTCCGGAACTGCACAGGCATTGTATGCGATAACAGGAACATCGAAAGTCATAGCCTCAACCAGCGGAACACAGAATCCTTCGTGTTCACTCATGCAGAGGAATACATCTGCCTTGCTGTAGATTGCAAGTATTTCGGCAAAGCTGATGTGCCCCGGGAAAACAACGTCCTCCACGCCAAGCTTTTTCACGTATGAAACGATGTCATTGTAATACATTCCGTTCGGGTCATGACTTCCGACAAGGATAAGCCTTGATTTTTCATTTACGTGCTTCTTGTAGTACGCAAAGGCACGGATGATATCCTCGTGCTTCTTGTTCGGTGCAACTCTTCCCACGAAAAGAATGTTTGTAACACCGTCGGAAAGCTTTCTCATCATGGCTTCGTCCGGCTGCTGCTTATAGTCATCAAACGGAACGATTATCGGGATAACATCGATGAGGTTTTCCTTATAGCCCATTCTGACAAGGTCGTCCTTGCTGAACTGTGAGGCAGTTATGTACGCATCGAATTTCCCCTTCATGTGGGTATGCATGTCTTCGATACCTCTGCGGCAGCCCTCAACGGAATTGATATTGTCTATAGCGAAAAACTCGTACGGAGTGATGTTGTGATAGAACATTATGCGGCGGCAGTTGAGCTCAGTAACGAGATGGTTGATCGGTGAGCCGTTGCCCATGTGGTAGATCATTATATCATCCTCGTTCACCTTCGGCATTTTGTCGAGGGTGAAAACGCCCGGTTCAGTTATCTTTGCGGCTACGCTTCCTGCGTAGATCTCGGTTTCTATCCCCATGTCCTCGATGACATGCTTCTTGGCGATAACGTCATTTCCGATGGCATCGCCGAAATTGAGTGATGCAACTATCTGATAGATCTTCATCTTACGTTACCTCCCTTAAGTGTGTCAACTGTTTCGCGGAGCTCATTTACAGCTTTCTTCAGGTCCCTGATCTGAGCGTCCTGAAGGGCGATCTTATCCTCCAGTTCCTTTTCTCTTTTCAGGAAGACCATTCTTGTATCTTCTTCACGGTTTATGTAATTACGTACATGGCCGGCAAAGGATGATACTGAAAGATTGAAGGTGTTCTGTGCTGCAACGAGAGGGAGGAAAAGGAATGCGTTTATCTTTCTTATGATCCTCTTGAAGAAAAACACTACCGGTGCGATACCCTTTTTGTATGAAGTGAGTTCCTGGTAGTAGGTTATCTGGTTTACCGACTGAAGAGATCCGACGTTATTCAGAAATGCGCCTCTGTCGAAATTCTTTTCCGAAGCACCGTACTTATCATCCCAGAATTCATTGAAAGTTATAAGGTCGCACTGCTTCCCTGACTTGTCTGTTTCTTCATGAGCCGCATCAAGGAACTGCTGTATGCCGGCATTGTTTTTTATCATAGATCATAGTCCTTCCTAAAATGTAGTTTTTATCCCCACCCCCAACCCCCTCCCGGAGGGAGGGGGCTTAAGATGAGGGGCTTCGCCCCCTCACCCCCTCGGTTATATATCAGTACGCTGTAAGCATATATGGTATTACGTCTTTGTTGGCGTTGCGGATGCCCGGGTA
>CADAPI010000075.1 GCA_902789705.1 uncultured Ruminococcus sp. | reverse complement strand
CATGCGAACTTCTTCCTTGTAATAGTTCTGGACCTTGGCAAGATACTGCTTGAAAAGCACCATAAGTGCTGATATCTCATCGCTTGATCTTTTCCAGTTTTCCGTTGAAAAAGCATAGAATGAAATATATTTTATGCCGATATCGCGGCAGTAGCGTACTATCTTTTCAAAAGTCTTTCCGCCTTCCGCATGACCGAATGTACGCGGCATCATGCGCTTTTTAGCCCATCTGCCGTTGCCGTCCATAATGAAACCTATATGTTCAGGAAGGATCTCCGGAAGATCCCTTGTGTTATTATCTTTTGTAGCCATATTTCTCCTGTTACTGATCAGATAGTTGTAACTTCCTTTTCCTTTTCTGCAACCAGACTGTCAATCTCAGCACAGAATTTGTCAACGACTTTCTGAAGATCAGTTTCGCACTGCTTGAGATCATCTTCAGTGATTTCTGAATTCTTCTTCATTGTCTTGAATTTATCCATTGTATCACGTCTTACTGAACGAACGGATACCTTGGCTTCCTCGCCGTATTTTTTAACTGTCTTGCAGAGTTCCTTACGCTTTTCTTCAGTTGGCTGAGGAACTGTAAGACGGATAGCCTTACCGTCGTTGATAGGTGTGATACCGATATCTGAAGCAAGAATAGCCTTTTCTATAGATTTGAATGCAGATGCATCGTATGGTGTGATAACAAGTGTACGGCCTTCTGAAACCTTGATCTGAGCAAGCTGGCTTACAGGAGTCATTGTTCCGTAGTATTCGGCTGAAACTCTGTTGAGAAGATCAGGGTTAGCTCGTCCTGCTCTTATTGTTACAAATTCTCTTGAAAGAGAATCAATAGTCTTCTGCATTTTTTCCTTAGCTGCATTTATTGTATCTTTCATATTTTTCTCCTCTTTTCTATTGATTTAAGAACAAACAAATGTTTTCTTATGCTTCCACTACTGTGCCGACATTCTTTCCGAGAACAGCATCAACTATGTTGTCCGGTCTGCCGAGATCAAATACGAGTACAGGCATCTTGTTGTCCCTGCACATTGAAGCTGCTGTTGAATCCATTACAGCAAGGTTCTTTTCAAGTACTTCAGTAAATGAAAGTGTGTCATATCTGACAGCGTCATCATACTTGTGCGGATCCTTGTCGTAAACACCGTCAACCATTGTTGCCTTGAATACTATGTCGCACTTTGTTTCCATTGCTCTGAGAACTGCAGCTGTATCGGTCGAGAAGAACGGATTACCTGTTCCGCAGCCGAAAATAACTACTTTTCCCTTTTCAAGATGTCTTATAGCCTTGTTGATGATAAGCGGTTCAGCGACCTCTGCCATATTGATAGCTGTCTGTACCCTTACGTCAACACCAAGGCTTCTCAGTGTATCTCCTACTGTAAGTGCATTCATTGCTGTTGCAAGCATACCGATATGATCGGCAGTCAGCCTGTCCATATCTCCGCATGAACGTCCTCTCCAGAAGTTACCGCCGCCGACAACGATGCCGATCTGAACTCCTGTATCAGCAGCTTTCTTGATGCTTCTGCAGATGTTGGCGATAACATCGAAATCAAGACCGGTAGACTTGCTGCCTGCAAGTGCCTCGCCGCTGAGTTTTATAAGTATACGATCATATTTTCTCTCCATTATGAGCACCTCACCAAAATTTCATACTTTATTTATTGTACACTATTATTCTCAATATGTAAATAGTTAATAATAATTTTTTATTGCCGCTTCGGGATTTTTCATCTTCTTTTCATTGATTTATCATTGACTTATGGTGTCATGTGAAGTATAATATAAATCGTGTGAAACACAAAAACAACAGTTTAAATCAATTTTTCAAGGAGCAGATTATTAATGTATAAGAAAATTACAGCTTTTATAGCAGCTGCCGCTATGCTCACTGCAGCCGTTACAGGATGCGGTCCGACAGAAGGTTCTACAACAACTACAACCCAGAAGGAACCGGTAACAACAGAAGTAACCGAATCGGCTGATGCACTGGTAACTGAGGAAGTATCACCTGAACCGGAAACACCAGTATTCGAAACAGTTTCTCCGCTTCCGGCCGCTTCAGCTGAAATTACTGACAGAAGAGATTTTATCGTTACACTTTTACCTGAATACGCACCTGAAACCTGCAAAAACTTTGAAAAGCTTGTTAGCGAAGGTTTCTATAACGGACTTTCTTTCCACAGAATAATAGACGGTTTCATGGCTCAGGGCGGCGACCCTAACGGCAACGGAACAGGCGGAAGCAAAGATAATATCAAAGGTGAATTTTACTATAACGGTGTAGAAAACAAACTTTCACACACCAGAGGCGTTATTTCAATGGCCAGAAGCAATGATCCTGACAGCGCATCAAGCCAGTTTTTCATCTGCTATACAGATGACTGTACATACTCTCTCAACGGACTGTATGCAGCTTTCGGTTCAGTAACGGAAGGCATGGAAGTTGTAGATGCATTCCTTGCTGTACCACGCGATTACAGCTTAAGCGGAGAATTATCCTCACCGCAGTCTCCTGTACAGATAAAGGAAGCTGTAATGATCGATCCTGATGAAAAGGGTCACCCGAGAGTTAAAATCACCATGAACGACTTCATTACAAGTTCAGGCGATGCATCAGAAGAAGTTACAGAAGCTGAAACAACAGAAGCTGAGGCTGAAGGAAACGAAATCATCACTGAAAGTGAAGAAACTGCTGAAACAGAAGCTTTAACTGAATAATAACGGAAGGCTTTAACCAGTATGATCTGAAGTTTTTCAGTTTATTAAAATACGAACAATAAACTATGGTCACTGTTATCAGTAATAAAACTTACAAAAATCTCCGCAGGTCTGTAAAGATTATTTACAGACCTGTTTTTTATCGAATTCAGATACATACAAATCCAAATTTTTAAGTTTTTCAAAACTGGAAATATATAATCTTGACAAATATATATAAAATGATGTATAATTAATGTAAATAATGATACGACAATCACAAAAGCATATGATCATGGGGTTACTGAAGATCTCTTTTGTGATGGCGGCTGAACGTCAGCCGTTTTTTCCACGGGGAAGGATTAAATTATGATAAAGAGGATCTGAATTATGAAAAAAATACAGGAAAGATCCAAGGGGATTGTAAAAAAGAAGCGAATGTCTTTCGCTATAAGGTTTTCCGTTATCATACTGTCATTCATTACAGTATTCTCAATACTTTATCTGCGCAGTTGTCTCAGCTCAATTACCGATCAGTACACAGCTCTTATGATACAGGAAACCAGAAGAACAGACACGGTCCATTCTATCGAAAGTCACCTTGCAGAACATCAGACTTATATTTTCGAGCACGTTATTTCCACATCGGACGAGGAAAAGAATAATCTCGAAATAAAAGCCCAGAGTACCAAAAAGGAGCTTATGAGTGAAGTCCAGGAACTCCGGAAGGAATTCAAGGACACAAAATATGATATACGATACAAAAGTATTGCCTCCAACGTTATCAACTATCTGCTTGATTCGGAAACCGTATTTACAATGAGCCACAGTGATACACCGGAACAGGTGGACGAATATATGGAAAACACACTTGTTGACTACATTAACACGGTAAATTCAAATGTAAGCAGCTTCAAAAACATGCTTGAAGATGATATGTCTGAAGTAAGAAATGAACTTGAGACAAATACAAAAGTTATTTATATGCAGGCTCTCATAATTCTATGCGTTCTTATCGCCTGCTCGGTATTCTGTCTTATTATAAGCTTCAAACTTTCTCATGAAATCATCAACATTGATCCGCTTACGCAGATACCGAACTTTGATTATTTTCTCGGTTACTGTGAGAAGCCGTTTATACGAAAGAATCTGTCGAACTATGCTATAATGAGCATAGACATAAAAGGCTTTCAGTACTTTAACCAGCAGCTGGGCACCAGTTTCGGGGACGCTCTCCTGGTCGAATACGCAGCTCAGCTCAAAAAAAACAAATCACGCAAGAGATACCGTGAATTCATAGCCCGCGTAAACGGCGATTCGTTCATTGCCATTCACAAAACTGACAGAATTCCTGTAATAACAGACTACTTAAGACAGGTAGATATGAACGTACGTTTCGGTGACAGTGTTCAGAAAGTAACAGTCTACTCACGATGCGGCGTCTGTCCTCTTGAAAAGGGAATGAGCATAATGGACGCTGTTGAGAATTCGCGTACTGCTCTCAGGGAGGCAAAGAAGCTTTCCAACACAAGCATCATATGGTACACTCCGAAAATGAGTGAAAAGGAACGTAATTCAAAAGAAACCATCGCAAAATTCTCAAAAGCCATTAAAAATAACGAGTTCCTTGTTTACTACCAGCCTAAGGTCGATATGACTACAAACAGGCTAAGCGGCTGTGAAGCCCTTGTACGATGGATGCATGACGGAAAGCTAATTCCGCCGTTCAGCTTTATTCCTGTACTTGAAGACGAAGGATACGTTACCGAGCTTGACTTCTACGTTTTTGAAAAGGTCTGTAAAGATCTTTCCGAGTGGATAAGCAAAGGCATTGAACCGGTAAGAATATCATCAAATTTCTCAAAACTTCACCTTAAAAATAAAAGATTTGCTGACGACGTGCTTGAAATAATCAGTCAGTACAACATAGATAAAAAATATATTGAGATCGAGCTTACGGAATCATCCGGATATGATGATTTTGAAGCAATGACAGAGTTTGTGAACAAGATGAAAATCGAGAATATTCATACTGCCATAGACGATTTCGGTACCGGATACTCATCACTGTCACTGTTAAAGGATCTTGACATCGATGTTGTAAAGCTTGACAAGTCCTTCTTAAACGGTGCAAACACCGATCTTCAGAAACAGATGATAGAAAACATAATCAAGATGATACGAGACCTGCATCACGATGTTATCTGTGAAGGCGTTGAAACGGAACAGCAGGCACAGTTCCTCAAAAGTGTGAACTGTTTCATGGCTCAGGGTTATCTCTATGACAAACCGCTGCCGCACGACGACTTTGAGAAACGTCTTGTAAGTCCCGTTTATGAACTTGAAAAAGAGTAATTAAGTTTAAGGAAACACTGATTAAACCGGAAATCCGGCTTTGTCGGATTTCCGGAGGTGGGATTTGCAGGGCTTCACCCCGGACCCCGCGCTGATTTATGAATAAATCAGCGTTTTCCTAAAAATAACAGACAGTTTTCACTGTCTGTTATTTTTTTATATATACAAAAAGCAGGTACAGTAAAAAACCATACCTGCTGTTCTGCGAACCTGTTAAAAATTATTACTTCTTGAGTTCGTTCATGCACTTCTGGCAGATGCTCTTACCCTTGAAGTCAAGAAGATCTTCGTTGTCACCGCAGAGAACGCATGTTGACTTGAACTTCTTGAGGATGATAGCGTCCTGATCTACGTAGATTTCTACGCTTTCTCTGTCGTTAAGACCAAGAGTTCTTCTGAGTTCCTTTGGTAATACGATTCTACCGAGTTCGTCGATTTTTCTTACAATACCTGTTGATTTCATCTTTATTATTTCCTCCTGAGATAATTTAATATCTGTTATTATTATATATTATTAGTATGATTATGTCAATAATAACATATATAAACTAGACATAAAAAATTCCCTGTTAAATCTATGCACAATTACCTACATGAAAAATAGTTGATATCTATATTGTACTTTTTATGCATTTTGATGATTGTCAAAATCTGCGTTTGCGATCTGCATCATTATCGCACACTCGATACGTTTTCTGAAAAGACGACATCCAGGCTCGTAAATTCCGGTGATATCACCTGTTGCGTGGTAGGCATTTGCAGCACATCCGCCTGAGCAGTAAAGCTTTGCCCAGCAGTCAGCACAGTCAGGACGTGAATAGATATTGCACTTTCTGAATTTTTCACGCATTTCTGTATTGGTAACACCGTCATAAATATTACCCATGAGATATTCCTCGTCACCGACGAACTGATGACAGGGATAAAGATCTCCCCACGGAGTAACAGCAAGGTATTCCGTACCTGATCCGCATCCGGATAGTCTCTTGTAAATACAAGGACCGTTCTGAAGATCGATCATGTAATGATAGAAGGTAAATCCGTTTCCGTTCTGGTATCTTCTTATCATTTCCTTTGCAAGGATCTCGTACTGTTCAAACACCTTTGTGATATCTTCCTCTGTAAGAGCAGAAGGGTCATCAGGGGCACAGACTACAGGCTCCATGGAAAGTTCCTTAAAGCCGAGATCAGCCATATGGAAAATATCGTTTGTAAAGTCCGGATTGAAGTGAGTGTAAGTACCGCGCATGTAGTAGTTTTTGTCACCGCGTCTTTCCACAAAATGCTTGAACTTCGGAACTATCTTGTCGTAGCTTCCGTTTCCTGCATAGTCAACACGGAAACGGTCATGAACTTCCTTTCGTCCGTCAAGACTGAGAACTACGTTGTGCATTTCCTGATTGCAGAAGTCGATAACCTCATCGTCAACAAGAACGCCGTTTGTAGTAAGTGTGAATCTGAAGTTCTTGCCGGCATCCTTCTCCACTTCCCTTGCGTATTTTACGAGCTTCTTTACTACGTCCCAGTTCATCAGAGGCTCGCCGCCGAAAAAGTCAACTTCAAGGTTTCTTCTGGTACCGGAATTCTCAATAAGGAAATCAAGCGCTCTCTTTCCTACTTCAAAGCTCATAAGGCCGCGTTCGCCCTGATATTTACCCTGACTTGCAAAGCAGTAGGAACAGTTAAGGTTACATGTGTGTGCAACATGAAGACAGAGAGCCTTTACAGTATTAGAGTTATTCTTAAGCTTTGATGCCTTGTCTGCAAAAATATCTTCGGTAAAAAGTCTCTCATCATTTTTCAGTGTTTCCACATCATCGATGCACATGAGAATATCTTTTTCCGTTACACCGTTTTTTCCGTGTACGGGCATAAGCTTTTCGACTATCTGTTCTCTCGTTTTTCCTTCGTATTCCGCTATAACATCATAGGCAACGTCATCCACCACATGGATAGAACCACTGTAGACGTCAATAACAATATTGTATCCGTTAAGTTTATACTGATGAACCATTAATACTCCTTATTACGTAAGTAAAGCCGAAGTCACAGGGCTTCGGCTTACTGTATTCTGATGATCTGCAAACGACATAAAACTGTCATTTACTTTGTTTTTTCAGAAACGATCAGTTTCTTTCACAAGGCTGATTAGCAACACCGCATGATGTCTTGCATGCTGACTGGCATGATGTCTGGCATTCGCCGCATCCGCCTTCTGCATTTCTGAGGCCGCGTGTTGTAATAGTTCTGATTCTTCCTGTGCTTTCACAAGGCTGGTTAGTAACGCCGCATGATGTCTTGCATGCTGACTGACATGATGTCTGACATTCGCCGCATCCGCCTTCTGCGTTTCTGAGGTTTCTTGTTTCAATTGACTGTATTCTGTTCATGATAATTACCCTTTTCCTAGATTTTTTTATAATTCAATTATACAATAACAGTCAAAGTTTGTCAAGTCCATGAACATACAGGATTAAAGGGATACTCTGATCAAACCGGAAATACGGCTTCGCCGTATTTCCGGAGGTGTAGAATGCGGGGCTTCACCCCGTACCCCACGCTGATTTATGAATAAATCAGCGTTCCCACAGATAAAGCAGAAAAATCAGAGTGTGTCGATTTTCTTTGAAATGAAACGAAGAAGTTCGGCAACGTCAGCAATATGGAAAACTCCGTCTCCGTCTAAGTCAGCGTGATCTATCTGTGCGTCGTCAAGAGTTACATCTCCTAAAAGGCAGAGGCTTAAAAGTGAAAGGTCTGTAGTATCTACAGTATCGTCACCGTTTATATCACCCTTAACGTTTATTTCTGTAAACGGATATGCACTTACAAGAGTTTCACCTGTTGTGTTGTCTTTAAGTACAAGATTTCTGAAACGAAGAACTGCACCTGGTGTGAAACAGTCGTTAGCTGTTGTTGAACCGGCACCGCCGAGGAAAAAGCACCATTCTGCTTCCGGTATATCAGCAATACCTGTAAAATTACAGCTTACGTTGAGCGTATCTCCCTTTGAGATAGCCTGGTTGTTCCATGCATCGCTGTATGAGGTTTCTGCGTTCTCCCATACAACACCGTCAACATAGCTTTTTACGGTGGAAGTACCGAACTGGTTGTGCCATACTTCACCTGCAACTGCTTCGCCTACTTCTTTTGAATCATAGTTGGCTATCTTGGTATAGTAGCTTCCCATACGATCTGCTGAAATAGCGTAGCGGATCGAATATTCATGATCCTTTACAATTGAGAATCCTCTGATTCTGAACTGAAGATCCCACTTGTCTGTACCTCCGCGCTTTTCGCCGCCCGGATTGATTACTGTGAAAAGGTATTCCTTATTCTCCTTGTCGTCAACAAGTTCGCCTTCAGCAGGAGAAGTAGCATTTACATGCCATACTGTAAAATCCTTTTCCTCTTTTTCGGAAGCTTCATTGTTCTCTGAAGTTTCTTCCGAATCAGATGTATCATTGATCTCTTCACCAGTTCCTTCCGAATCAGGTGTATCATTAATTTCTTCACCAGCTTCTTCCGCAGCTGATGTAGTTTCTTCGCTTACTGCCTCATCTTCAGCATAAACAAATGGTACTGTCAGAGATGAGAGCATGAGCAGAGATGTTAAAAACGAAACTGCTTTGTTCATAAAAACCGTCCTCTTAAATTTTCAAACTCATTTTTTGGGAAACACTGATTAAATCGGAAATACGGCTTCGCCGTATTTCGGGGTGGAGAGATTGCGGGGCTTCGCCCCGGATCCCCACGCTGATTTATGAATAAATCAGCATTCCCTCAGATCTGAGTTTTTTCTGAACCCTAAATAACTTTCGAGAATGATTGTTGCTGCAACTGCATCAACAACTGCTTTTCTTTTTTTGCCTCTTGTATTTGTCTGGTTAAGGTAATAATGAGCAGATACGGTCGTACTTCTTTCATCCCAGAGTTTTACCGGAACTTCAACCAGTTCAGAAAGTTTCTCCGCAAAAAGCTCACACTTCTGCGCGCGTTCACCAATAGTGCCGTTCATATTCTTCGGATGTCCGACAACAACTTCTTCGGCGCCATGTTCCTTCGCTGCACAAGCTACCTTTTCAATACATCTGTCAAAATTCTTTTCTTCTATTACCCCTGCCGGAGAAGCCAGAAACTCAGACTTGTCACATACTGCAAGTCCTGTTCTTGAATCTCCGAAATCAACTGCCATAATTTTCATTTAATCTGTATCCCCGCACTTACCATGGTTTAACTGCACCAATGATCTCGCTTACTGACTTGATACCCTTTTCGTCGAGGAACTGGTTCATTTCATCGATGATCTTTACAGGTGCAAAAGGATCTGTGATAACTGCAGCACCTACCTGAACAGCAGAAGCTCCGGCCATCATCATCTCAATGGCATCACGACCTGATGATATACCGCCCATGCCTATTACAGGGATCTTTACTGCATTTGCTACCTGCCATACCATACGTACAGCTATCGGGAATACAGCCGGACCTGACATACCGCCGCAGTTATTTCTGAGTACAGGTCTGCATGTGTTGATGTCGATCCTCATACCGAGGAGAGTATTGATAAGTGACACGGAATCCGCACCCTCTGCCTCTACTGCCTTCGCAATTGAAGCAATATCCGTAACATTAGGAGAAAGCTTGACTATAAGCGGTTTGCGTGTTGCGTTTCTTACTACCTTTGTAACTGAGGCCGCTCCGTCACAACTTACACCGAATGCTGCTCCGCCGTGCTTTACGTTAGGGCATGAAATGTTGAGTTCGATCATATGAACGTCTGTAGCATCGAGCTTTGCTGCAACCTCAGCACATTCCTCAGGTGTTGATCCTGCAATATTCGCAATAATAACGGTATCTTTCTTCATAAGATTCGGAAGTTCAGTGCTTATGAAGTGATCTATTCCCGGATTCTGAAGACCTACTGAATTGAGCATTCCCATCGGGGTCTCAGCTATTCTCGGAGGAAGATTACCTGTTCTGAGTGTTCCTGTAGTACCCTTTGTTGCAATACCGCCGAGTTTTGAAAGAGGATAGAATTCCTCGTACTCACGTCCGTATCCGAATACGCCTGATGCAGGGATAACCGGATTTTTGAAATCCACACCTGCAACTTTTACTGAAAGATCAGCCATTACCAGTTCACCTCCTTCGAGTCAAATACCGGACCGTCCTTGCAGACATGTCCGAAACGTTCTTCCCCGTTCTGCTTTAATTTGCATGCACATACAAGACAGGCACCTACGCCGCAGCCCATTCTTTCTTCAAGAGAAACCTGACACGGTACGCCTTTTTCCTCAGCTATTGATGCTACTCCTTTGAGCATCGGAATAGGGCCGCATGAAAGGACCTGTGATGCACCGGCTATCTTTTCAGCCATCGGAACAGTGACAAGGCCATGCACGCCGCATGATCCGTCATCGGTACAGATGATCACCTCAGCACCTGTTGCTTCAAAATCCTGTCTGAGGATGACTGCGTCAGCGCTTCTGAAACCGAGTATTACCACTGCATTTTTACCGTAGTGCTTTGCAAGCGGAAGAAGAGGAGGAACACCGATGCCGCCGCCTGTTATAATGGTCTTTCCGGAAACTTCGTTCATGGTAAATCCATGACCAAGCGGACCAACTATATCAAGGTTAGCGCCCTTAGGTGTATCAGCAAGCTTGAGTGTGCCCTCACCCTTAGCCATAAAAACGATTCTGATTGTCCCTTTTTCCTTGTCGATCCCGCAAAGTGAGATCGGTCTTCTGAGAGTATGTCCCTCAGGAAGAATGTTGACGAACTGACCGATTTCGGCAGCCGCAGCTATTTCAGGACAAAGTATAGTAAAGTCAAATATCTGCTTCGCAAGTGTTTTCTTTTCAAGAAGAAGATATTTTCCCTGAGTATATTTCATAATATCAGCCCTTCTGTATTTTATTTATAGCCTTTCAGATACGCAAACATCGTTTGCTACCTGCATACCGGCTAATAGTTACCATAAAAAAACAGGCTGATCTTATAAAAATGTTAAAAAGTCATAATAACATCAGCCTGTATCATATTAAATTATAACATATTACAATTTTTCAGTCAACGCTGTTCCGCTAAATCTGCAAAAATAAACTAACAGAGTGTCGATAAAGCGACGAAATATGCCACCTGTCACAATTACTATATAAAA
>CADAPI010000074.1 GCA_902789705.1 uncultured Ruminococcus sp. | reverse complement strand
TGGTAAAGGAATACGGCGAAGGGGAAACAAAGGTACGTGCACTGGATGATGTTTCTTTTTCGGTTGAAAAGGGTGAATTTGTTTCGGTTATCGGTCCTTATCTGGGATGTGGCAGGAGACTTTGTTACGGACAACACACTGACGGTTTACGTAAAGAGGCTCCGCGAAAAACTTGGTGATGACGAAGAAGTGATCAAAACCGTCCGCGGTCTTGGCTACCGAATGGACTGATGCCATGAAACTGTACGTAAAAATCATACTTGCCGCGGTTACTGCTCTGGTCTGTGTCGCTGTACATAAGCCGGTGGCATGCTGCATAGCAGTTTCGGCATTTGCACTTATCCTGCTTGCAGAAAATATAATATCGGAGCGGCTTTTAAGGCGCAGACTGAGCACACTTATTGACTACATAACAAAGGTGCAGGACGATCTTTCGCTTGCCGCACCGGAATGTTCCGGCGAAGGACTTACGGGCATTCTTCAGAGCGAGATCTATAAGGTTGTCGCTCTCTTAAAGGAGCAGTATTCCGGTGAGAAAAGACAGAAGGAATACATGGCAGATCTGCTTTCAGATATTTCCCATCAGATAAAAACGCCCCTTACCTCAGTACAGCTTATGACGGAACTCCTTGAACAGCCGGGACTTGATGAGGAAAAACGCCTTCAGTACGCTGAAAAGATAGATTCCCAGCTTGCAAGGATAACCTGGCTCATTAAAAACCTTCTTACCCTTTCCCAGCTTGAAGCCGGTGTGCTTAAAATGAAGATAACGGATGTCGGACTTACAGAACTTGTGGAAGACATCAAATCCTCGCTTGACATTATGGCGGAGCTGAAAGGTGTATCGCTTGAAACTGAAATACCGGATATATCGATAAATGCTGACCGTCACTGGCTTCGCGAGGCTCTTATGAATGTTATAAAGAACTGCATCGAGCATACTGACGAAGGCGGATATGTGAAGGTAAAGGCGGTCCGGAACAATATTTATACTGAAATAACCATTGAGGATAACGGCTGCGGGATAAGTGAGACTGACCTGCCGCATATCTTCGAGAGATTTTACAAAGCCGGAAATGCTTCCAGTCAGAGTGTCGGTATCGGTCTTGCTCTTGCAAAACAGATAATCGGCGGTCATGACGGCATCATAGATGCCGAAAGTACAGAAGGTGAGGGAACAACTTTTACCGTGAAACTCTACAGAAATTAAGGAAACGCTGATTTATTCATAAATCAGCGTGGGGGTTCGGGGCGAAGCCCCGCAATTCCCACCTCCGGAAATCCGGCTTCGCCGGATTTCCGATTTAATCAGTGTTTCCTTAAAGAAATTCATTGTCAGACAGGATTTAAATCACGCAAATCAATGTTTTACCTGAATAAAAAAGAAGATCCGGCAGCATGATGAACGCTGCCGGATCTTCTTTTAGTGATCGTGTGATCCGATTATTTATTTTACAGGCAGAGATCACTCAAATACTTTTGCGTAGATCGCTGTTCTGTTGTTTCTTGCTTCACTAAAGGAATCATTGATCTTTTTGATGCCTGCTTTAAAGGTTTCCTTGTTATCGTAAGCTTCCTTTACCGCTTTTCTTAATACATCAGGAGTAATGTCGATCTCATACTTGTTTAAGAATACTCCGACATTTAATTTCTGAACTGTTCTTGAAATGTCGAGCTGATCATATTTCTGAGGAACTAAAACAAGCGGAACACCGTTTGCAAAGCTTTCCGTTGTAGAGTTGAATCCTGCGTGAGAAATAAAGACATCCACATCCGGTAAAAGCTGTGTCTGCGGTACATAATTATAGATAGTGAAGTTTGAAGGAATATCACTGAAATTCTGCTTTATGTCAACAAATTTTCCGACAGACATAATTACCTGATATTCTTCGGAATCTCTGAAAGCTTCTATACAGCGGTGATAGAATTCAACATCCCTTCCGAATACAGTTCCGAGTGAGATGTAAAGTAATTTTTTGTTCGGATCTTTTTTGAAATCAAAGTTTTCGTCGAATACTCTTTTTTCGATGTTCGGCCCGATGAAATAAGCTGTTTCATCAGTATCTTCAGCTCTGATGTGGAAATACTTTGAAGTGAGGATAAGTTTCTTGAATTTATTTGGTGTAACGTGAAGACCAACAAAGTCATGTAAATTGATGTTGTACTTCTGGTTTGTTTCCTGTAATCCTCTGATTCTGCCTTCGATAATGTCATTCGGGTTTTCATCTGTTAAAATGAAAGAAGAACAGATCTTTACAAACTTTGCAGGATCGATCTTTAACACCTTATTCATTTCTTCAATATCAAAGAAAGAGTCAAAAACATAGTAATCATAGTCGTTTTTGTCTTCTGGTAACATTGTGAGAAGAACATCGATCGCCTTACCGAAAAGGAATGAGTTGATAGCAAACGGAGGTGCGACAGGCGGTAATTTTTTTCTTATTTCGCTTACATCTGCTGAATACACAACTTTTTTTACCGGCACATCATCCAGTCTTGCAGCAAATTCATCAAGCACATAGCATGTCACGTCATGACCTAATTCTGCTAATTCTCTTACGATCTCGACGCTGCATGTAAAATGGCCGTGCAAAATACCATTAACGACCAATATCTTTTTCTTCTTTGTTTCCTGAGCTGCATTACCCATTTGTTACTGAGTCCTCCTTGATCATATCTTGATTTAAAACATCAAGTTTGTTTTATTTACACTTTTGCTTTTGAAAACCAAATTCAAAAATATTATCATATGGAATTCATATATAATAACCAATAAAAATAAATGGTCAACTTATAAATTATATAATAATTCTTAGCTAAAAATCAATACCTATATGCTTTTCGAAGTGAAGTTTGGAGATTGTAAACATGATTTTCCTATTTAATGATGAAAAACTGTTATATTTTTAATGTATAATAGTAAATAATTTTACTGTTTTTCGGCGGCTATAGGTTGCATATCTGATATATAAAGTGATATTGTTTTACACTACTTTCTGAAACTGAAATACCGGATATATCGATAAATGCTGACCGTCATTAAACTTTCTTTGCAGAAAAAATGCAATAATATAAAAATATGATAGAAACAATGTTCGTGGACGGAAAAATCTATAGTAATCTACAAAATTCAGTCCGGCCATATCTCTTATATTAACTTAAAGTACGAAAACGCGGGGTTTTCGGGCTTTATCATCAGTTCTGAACATTTCGCTCCGCTTGACAAAGCATATATATTATGATATAATCCTTTTTGGTTTAATAGCATAGTTATTTCATAGAGTATTTGTGAAAATTCACTTATTGTTAATACATCAGTTATTTGTACTGTATAGAAAAGATGCAGCCGGTAAATAAAGTACCTATATATTAATACTGCGGTTCATTATCAGCTGACTGTTTGTTTATAGTTAGCTTTTGCAGACTTTTAATACTATATATGATATTTGTTTGATTCTTGAGGGGATAAATATTTCAGATTTATTTTGTAGAACGTGTATTTCAAATGTTGAAATACACTATTTTCATGAATAAATACATATATAACGATTGTAGAGGAGAAAAAGATAATGAAAGAAATGAAGAATAAGCGTGTATTTGTTACCGGTGCTACTGGCTTCGTCGGAGCACATATTACAAAGCATCTTATCGAGCAGGGTGCAGTTGTCACAGTTCTTATTGAAAGATGTGACAGCAGCAGTTATTTCAGCCTTTGCGGACTTGAAAAGCAGGTCAACGTTTACTACGGCGATATAAGCAACGGAAAGCTTATAGAACAGATAATTGTTGAACAGAAAATAGAAACTATTTTCCACCTTGCAGCTGTTGCTCTTCAGGATCTTGCATACAAAATGCCAAAGGTTACTTTTGAAGTAAATATTGTAGGTACATACAATATTCTTGATGCAGCAAGACTTCACATGGATACAGTAAACAGCGTTCTTGTTGCTTCAAGCGATAAGGTTTACGGCGACAGTGACATACTTCCTTACAAGGAAACACTTCCGCTTCAGGGAAGCAATCCTTATGACGTTTCAAAGGTCTGTCAGGATCTTCTTGCAAGAAGTTTCTACCACAGCTACGGTCTCCCGGTAGTAGTCGGCAGATTCGGCAACATATACGGACCTGGAGACAATAACTTCAACCGTCTTATTCCTGGTACTATCCAGAGACTTGAACTCGGTGAATCACCGCTTATCAGACGTCCTAAGAACGGCGTGTTCAAGAGAGACTTCCTCTACATCAAGGATATCGTAAATGCGTACATGTATATGTTATACAACATAGAAAAGGAAGACGTAGTAGGAAACGCATTCAACTTCGGTACAGGCATAGCTACTGATGTTGAAACTGTCGTAAACAAGATCAAGACTGTTATGGGTCTTGAAAACATTCCTTCAAACGTTCAGGAAAGCGAAGTTTCTGAAATTCTTGCACAGCAGCTCGACCCGTCAAAGGCATTTGAAAGACTTGGCTGGAAGGCAGAATATTCACTTGATGCAGGTTTAGCAGAAACAGTAAAGTGGTACAGAGAAGCATTAAACAAATAATATTCGCGGAGGAACAAAAATGAACGAAACAGCAAAAGGAAAAAAGATTCTGGTTGTATGCGGAATTTTACACGGACATTTCACAACAAGCGTAGAAGTTATCAGAGAATTAGTGTCTTTAGGCTACGATGTTACATGCTATGTAAATGAAGAATTTGCTCCTAGATTAGAAGTTGAAAACATTAAGAAAGTAGTATATTCAGATGATGTAAGCGAGATGAAAGCTGCCATTCCTCCGAATGCACCTCCGTTCGCTATTAATGCATGCCGTGTCGGAAAGGCAACTGACATGGTAATGTCACTGATACTTGAAGAGAAGACACAGTATGACTACTATATTTTCGATCTCTTCTTTGAACTCGATGAAATGAACAAGGTAATGAAGCTTGATCCTGAAAAGCTCATCAGCCTCTATGTTTCTTATGCCCTCACTGATGTAGATCAGAATGATCCGAGAAGGGCGTTAGGTCTTATTCCTACAAACAAAAAGTACAACATCAATCTTGTGGATTTTGTCGGACATATTTACTATCCTTCTCCATTCAAAAAGCTTATTCCTTGCTCAAGATATTTCCACTTAAGAGCAGAAGATGTTGATGAAACATGTTACTTTATCGGTACTAATATTGAAAACAGACAGTTTGATCCGAATTTCAGCTTTAAGAAGGATGCAGACAGGAAACTTCTTTACGTTTCATTAGGAACAATTTTCGGTAAGGATGTCGAGTTCTACTTTAACTGTATTGAAGCATTCAGAAATTCTGATGAATATCAGGTTCTCATGTCTGTAGGCAGAACTGTAAATATTGCAGAGACATTCAGGGATATTCCTGAGAACTTTACAATTCTTAATTATGTACCTCAGACACAGCTTTTACCTGATGTTGATGTGTTTATCACTCATGCCGGATACAACTCAACAACAGAAGCTATGACAGCAGGAGTACCGCTTGTAATGGTTCCTCAGTCAGTTGACCAGTTCGATGTTGCCAAGGTTGCGCAGAATCTTAATGCCGGAATCGAACTTAACAAGAATGAGATCAGCATTACTTCTGATATAATAAAGAAGGCGGTTGAGGATGCTTACGCTAACAGAGAAACATTCAAAAAGAATATGGCAGCTATCGTTGAGTCACTTGCTGAGGCAAGAAACAAGAGACCTGAAATATTCGCTGAAATTTTTGCCTGATCACAGATCATCATATTAAGGAAACGCTGATTTATTCATAAATCAGCGTGGAGTCCGGGGCGAAGCCCCGCAAATCCCACCTCCGGAAATCCGGCAAAGCCGGATTTCCGATTTAATCAGTGTTTCCTTAATATTTACGGACAGTTGTTTACTATTACAGCTGTCCGTTTTTTGCATTTTCATCAGAATAAGGGATGACAGTTTTTAAGATCGAATTTATCACCATATATTGCGGACTTTTCGGTTTTTATACCGAAATATGTGATTTTCATGTCTGATGAGTAAATTTACACTTTAACTCCATAAAAATTTCACACTTTTGCGATATAATACTGTCATGAAATGAGAAAAGTTATGACTTATTACCGGAAGGCGATGAATTTATGACAGGTACTTTGCAGAATCAGAAAACATTTTTCTCGATGGGAACAGTTAATACCATTACCGTGTCCGAAAAATCTGATGAGGCACTTGCGGCAGCAAAGGAACGAGTGAAAAAAATCGAATCAAAGCTGTCAGCGACTTCACCGGACAGTGAAATAAGTGTTATAAATAAAAACGCGGGAGTTTGTCCGACGACTGTTTCACCGGAAACTTTCAGGCTTATTAAAAGGTCATTAAATTACTCGGAACTTACAGACGGCCGTTTCGATATGTCAGTCGGACCGCTTACCATGCTCTGGAACAAGGCGCTGGAAGACGGCATTCTTCCGGAGTTTGATGAGGTTATAAAAGCTAAAAATCTTGTGGATTACCGCGACATAATCCTTGATGAAGAAAAGCGTACGGTGATGCTTAGAAACAAGGGACAGCGGCTCGACACAGGAGCGGTAGCCAAAGGCTACGCTGCCGATGAGGTACGAAAACTTCTTGAGTCTTACGGAATGCATGATGCAATAATAAATGTCGGCGGCGTCCTTATAAACATGGGGACCTCGCAGGAGATAGGTATTCAGAAACCTTTTGCCCCTGAAGGACATTACTTTGCTTCACTCGATCTTCCGGAGGGAAAGGCAGTGGTATCATCACGAAACTACGATCATACCCGGATTATCGACGATCATCTGGTTCACCGTATTGCTGATGTACGCACAGGTCTCCCTTCAAAATCAGGCGTTATTTCAGCCACTCTCATAGGTGACAGTGCTGAAGAACTCGATGCATTCGCTGCAGCTTCAATGGTATACGGAGCGGAGCAGAGCATTAAATTTCTTGAAAGCAGAAATATAGACGCTGTTTTCATAACTGATGAACGCAAGGTCTATATTACTGAAAATCTGGCAGACAGAATAAAGATCAAAAAGAGTCTGCCATTGCTCAGCAAACGATATCATCTGTGCAGATGAATTCCCGCAAAGTAAGCGATGTATGAAGCCAAAAAAAGAATTCAAGGAAAAACACGGAAGTTACCGTTAAAAAGTGAAGCTCCTTACGTAAAATTCTTTTTTGCGTTCTCTATAATTAAAGTAAATGTCCTATAATTGCTATAGCTGCAATAACAAGAAGAAGCAGTCCGAAAAAGACTGCGGATAATATCAACAGCACTTTTGAAGCTTTTCTGTGCTTTTTACGAAGTATTAATCCTATGATAAGAAGTATCAGCGACAGGAAAAACAGTATCGCTATAACAGTGATTATAAATACAGCAACTGCTATAAAACCACCAAGAATGAAAGGTGCTAAGAGCATACCCATGAAACCCATAAACAGTGTTCTCCTTTAATATATGGCTATATCGTTGTTTTGTAAAAGCTTATCTCGAATTTCGCACCGCCGTCTTTCCGGTTCGATGCTTTCAGATTGCCTTCCTGCGATTTGATTACTTTCTGTGCAAATGCAAGTCCAATACCATATCCGTTTTTCGTATATTCGGATGAGCGGTAGAAACGCTCGAAAATATGCGGAAGTTCGTTTTCCGGTATTCCTTCGCCTGTGTCGGTTATGGTTATGTTCGTGGAAATATTGCTTCCGCCTGCTGTGACTGAAACCGTACCGCCTTCAGGTGTGTGCTCGATGGCATTCTTTAAAAGATTGAGCAGTGCTTCTGATGTGTAGCGGATATCGCCGATAAATACAGGATCTCCAGTAATTTCAGTTTTGAGTTCTATATTTTTAAGTTCTGCGGTAACAGATACCGGCTCCAGAGATCTTTCTATCAGCTCTCTGCATGAAACAGTTTCTTTTGCAAAATTGACCGCATCTGCTTCGATGCGTGACAGACTCAGCATCGTTTCAATAAGCCATTTCATTCTGTCAAGGAGTTCATAGAGTTCACGCAGATATTCCATACGGCTTTTGGCATCAAGATTCGGTGAACGCATGAGTCCGAGTATCATCATTACAGAAGTAAGGGGAGTCCTTAACTGATGCGAGATATCTTCAAGCGCTTCCTTGGCAAACTGCTTTTCGTTTTTCAGTGCATTGTTCTGTTCACGCAGGCGGATGGTCATTTTATGTACTTCAGCAGACAGCACGCTCAGTTCGTTTTCCTTGTATTCATCAAACAGTATCTGGTCTTCATTTCTTAGAATACGGTCAATGTCGTCACATAGCTTAAGTACGTGTTTCTTACGTGTATTAAGCGTAGTTCCGTAAAGAATGAACAAAGCCGCCGACATTACCAGTACTATCACTGCACAGGGAATACTGAAAAAAGCACAGCCGGCTGTAGAGACAATGCTCAGTATCACATGAGTAATCAGTCTTTTATGATCGGTCATCCGTCCACCGCCTTGTAGCCGAGTCCGCGGACAGTCACTATCAGGGAAGGATTCTGCGGATCGTCTTCGATCTTTTCACGCAGACGCTTTATATAAACGCTTAAGGTGTTGTCCGAAACAAATTCTTTGGTAAGTGACCAGAGTTCCTCGGAGAGTCTGTCACGGGAAAGCATCTGGTTCTTGTTTGAGAAAAATACCAGCAGCAGTCGGTATTCCAGGGCGGACATAGCAAGCTCGCTGCCGTTTTTCAGTACTATACCCTTGATAGGATCTATGGTAACATCGCCGCATTTAAGCAGGGAAGATGTTTTCTGGTGGCGGCGCATAACATTTTTCATTCGTGCCAGAAGCTCGCGTGTTCCGAATGGTTTTCCTATATAATCGTCTGCACCGATCTCAAAACCGGCTACAGTGCAGGCTTCGTCGGCAGATGCCGTGATGAAGATAACAGGAGTATCATCTACAGCCTTTACTGCCGCACATACCGAATATCCGCTTCCGTCCTTAAGTGATATATCAAGGAGTATGCAGTCATATTTATTTTCTTCAAACAGTTTAAGAGCATCTTTCTGTCCTGCAGCGTATGATGTAGTGTAGCCTTCAGAACTTAAAAATCTCATAAGAAATCCTGCAAGCTGTTCATCGTCTTCAACCAGTAATACCTTTGGCATTAATTTTTTCTCCTATTGATTTTTCGTTTACTTTTATTATATAATGAATCAGAAATAAATGCAAGCGGACGAATACAGAAATATTAATTCTTTAATTCGTCCGCTCTCTATTTATCTTTTGTTCTTTGAGTAAATTTATTCTTTGTTATTCCGTTCTTATCTGTTCAGCCAGACTTTCGCTGTTCTGTATTTTAAGCATTACAAATGAAGTTATACATCCAATCACAAAAGCTGCAGCCGTGGAAACCAATATACGGAAATATGGTACCGAACATATCATGTCCGTCATCACTGTCTGTGTGCGGTCGTTAAGCTCTCCTGTCATTGATACCCAGAACTTTTCAGTTCCTGTAATAAGAAGTATGCTGAGGATAACCGAGAATACTGCTGATAAAACGCTGTACTGAAGACATTCTATGGCAGTCATGAATTTCAGCTGTCCGTCAGTCATTCCCATGCACTGCAGAGATGCCATTTCGCTTTTTCTGTTGGCAATACCTGTGGATATGATGTTCATCATGTTTACAACCGCAGTAATTGCCAGCAGCAGATTTACTATCAGTCCGCCGGTACGGAGTGCAGCAATTACGTTATGTATATCGATTTTCTCTTTGAGAAGGTCCCATTCAAGAGATACAGTATCTGAGTGTGCATCAAACCAGTCTGTTATCTCTTTATGAGTTTTTTCGTTATATTTGTCATCAGACAGAGAAGTACAGAAAAAGTCTGCTTCATGTGCTATGTCGCCGTAATATTCATGGCAGATCTCATTATATGTTTCAAGCGTTCCAATAAGAAGTCCGTTATACTGGGTAAGTGTCTTTTCTGTTTGCTCCGCTTTACCGGCGATATTTATCCGGAGTTCAGGTGTTTCCTTTTTAAGATTTTGTACTACCTCTGCGACGCTCATATTATCTGTATCAATACCTTCCGGAACAGTCCGGCGGTTCGTTATGAGTGTACAGTCACCGCTCTCCGGAACTTTAAGTTTGATGTTGTCTAATAATTCTAACCATGACAGGTTTAGAATATAGTCACCGGAACGTGCGAGTTCTTCGTAGCTTACAGGAGAGTTGCCGCCATACAGGTGGTCGTAGTACGCCTTGTTTACATAGCAGGTAACTGCCGGTGTTTTGTAATTCTGATTCTTGAAATGGTTCATTTCGGTTATGCATATTTTTGTATCTTTGAATAATCCGCTGTCTTCAATTTCTATAAAAGCTTCTTCATATGATGTACCTGTAAAGTTATAATTGCAGTTTGCGGCGATAAAATCACAGTCATATGCATAATCATTAATGGTTCTGTTTATACTGCGTTCGATGGTATCAGTGAGTTCGGTAAACACTGAAAATAAGGTTATCGATATCGTAAGCGAAAGTACAGTGATTACAAAACGCTTTTTCTGCCTTCCTGTATTTCGGGATGCGATACTTCCGGATATGCCGAAAATGAGTCCTGAAATAGTATGCTTTCGTATTTTCTTTACATCGTTCGGATGTGATTTTATAGCCTCAATAGGTGATTTCTTAATAACACGCATACCAACGCCGTAAGCAGAAAGGAATACCCATGCTGCACCTACTGCTGCAGATACAAGAAGCATGAGAGGATCAACTGAAAAGCTGAGTACCGCTTCCTCGCCGGTAGTTCCCCTGATATAGTCAAGAAGTCCTGCTGACAGAACAGCTCCGTACATAACGCGTGCAAATACGATACCTGAGATTATCCCTGCCGGTATTGCTGTAATACAATGACGCATTCCTTCGATGGTAATGATATTTACTATCTGATCCGGGGTTGCACCGATGGACTGAAGGACTCCGTACTGCCTTTCACGTTCCTTCGATGAAATTTCAAAAGCAGTATCTACCACAAGACGAAGTGCCACAGCAAAGAATACCGCGAAGATAAAGAAAAATACGAAGATCCGAATTCTGTTTAAATGCCCCTCATCATCAACGGTGTCTATCGTCATAAGCATATCGTTCCATTCATACTGACTCTGCTCGTACAGTTCACTGGCACCTATTCTTTTGGCCGCGTCTTCAAGCCAGGCATCACGGTAGCCGATGTCCTTGTCAAACAAGATCATCGCGGATAAGCATCCGTCCTCATCACGTTCTGTTTTTACTGAGCC
>CADAPI010000073.1 GCA_902789705.1 uncultured Ruminococcus sp. | reverse complement strand
GCAGCCACGAACCAGTTTCCCTTATCCAGTGCCGCTACCTTGTCGAGATATGCAAGAACTGTTCTTTTTCCGGCAAATACACAGGTCATGAGTATTACCATAAATACTATTCCGATAAATGTGATCGCCGTGCGGCGGCGGTTCAGTTTCATGTACTGTTTTGTTACATGGAAGATTATATTTCTGTTTTTCATGTCTTTTCTCCGTTCAAATCTGTCTTATAAATCTGTTAATGATAACCTGTTCTGTGAGCAGCGTAAAATTCACACCCGTTACATATCACTGCTCAGATCTTCGTCCTTACAGTTTCATTCTTTATAAGCTTTCCGTCTTCAAGGAAAAATACACGGTCGGCCTGCATTGCAAGTCTTTCATCGTGTGTGATGAGTATCAGCGTCTGCTTCTGGATCCTGTTTGACTCCTTAAGCAAAGCTGCTATCTCGTCGCCTGTCTTTCTGTCGAGGTTTCCGGTGGGTTCATCTGCAAGAAGAATAGCCGGTCTGCTGTAAAGTGCCCTTCCGATGGACACTCTCTGCTGCTGACCACCGGAAAGCTGATCCGGAAGATTTTCACGTCTTTCGCTTAATCCGAGGTGCTCAACGATACTGTCAAGGCGTTCCTTATCAAGTTTTCTTCCGTCCAGCAGATGAGGAAGTGCGATGTTCTCATCTACATTAAGTACCGGTATCAGATTGTAGAACTGATAAACAAGTCCTACCTGTCTTCTTCTGAAAACTGCAAGTTTATCTTCCTTCATCGAACATATATCAGTTCCGTCGATGAAAACCTTACCCGATGTCGGCTTGTCAACTCCTCCGAGTATATGAAGCAGTGTTGACTTACCGCTTAAGGACCGATAACCGAAACAAATTCACCCTTTTCAACCGAAAAAGAAACATCATCCAGTGCACGTACCTTTGTTTCCCCTTCGCCGTATTCCTTTACCAGATTTTCAACTCTTAATATTTCCATAAAATTTGCCTCCGTAGTTCTGTTTTATAATGAATTTTTTGTTTACTCAGGGAAACGCTGATTTATTCATAAATCAGCGTGGAGGTCCGGGGCGAAGCCCCGCAAATCCCACCTTCGGAAATCCGGCGAAGCCGGATTTCCGATTTAATCAGTGTATCCTTAGTTTATGCTTTTATTATATATCTGCATAATGACTTTTCAGTGAATATGAAAGTGACAGATCAGTCACAAATGAAGTAAAAGACAGATTGAAAAATGTAAAACTTAAGTGAAGGAATATGATCAGGCGCAGATAAAACCGTTGTTCTTTTGAACAATAATATTATGATTATTGTGTAATAAAAGGTTATGCTATATAAATTTTAATTCAATAACAAGATACGGCTTGACACAGCCGGACTATTTATTATATAATCTTTTAAGTTTCGTATCAGAATAATTGTTTTTCCGGTTCAGAAAAACAGCATATGATATACAGGAGGTCAATCATAATGAGAAAGTC
The DNA here is from genome assembly GCA_902789705.1 of uncultured Ruminococcus sp. GTDB lineage: Bacteria > Bacillota > Clostridia > Oscillospirales > Ruminococcaceae > HUN007. Next base: position 10,707 of record CADAPI010000073.1, on the reverse strand, counting down.
TATTATAGCAGCTGCACTTTTAGCATCTGTACTCAGCATAACTGCATGTGGTCCTACGGAAAATGTAAATGTTGCTGAAGAAAACTATGATGCTGCAGAAGGAACAACAGCTGCAGAAACAACAGAAGAAACTACTGAAGCTACTACTGAAGAAACAACAGCGGAAACTACAACAGAAGCTACTACAGTAGTAACAACAGAAGTTACAACAACAGCAGAAACATCAGCTGTATCAGAAGTTTCAGGCGAAACTGAAAAGAAGGATGAAGCTGAAAAGAAAGATGAAAAAACAGAAGAATCCAAGAGCGCAGAAGGTTTCAGCAGCGTTTATGCCGATCTTGACAACAGAGCGTTCGGATATAACGGTAAAGTATTAAAGCTCGGCGAAAGCACATTTCAGGATCTTGTTGATGCCGGTGTTCCATTCAGCGAAGATGATCTTCTCGACGCTGACAACAACGTAAAATCGGGAAAAACATCAGATTATTATACATTACATGTTGATGACTCAAAGTATTCCAACTTACAGTTAGTGTTCGTCAACGATACAGACACAAATATCAAGCTGAAAGAATGCAAGCTTGAGATGGCAAGATGGTGGGCTATGATTCCAAGACCAACATATGATGAAGAACGTAATGCGGAGCTTAAAGCTGACCTTGAAGCTGCAGCAAAACATGTTTCATTCGCATTCCCTCTTACACTTACGAAGAGCGAACTTATCGCCAACAGCGGTGATCCTACTGATGAAAAGCTGGGCACAGAATACAAAAACCCAGGCGAGGTCTACGGAGGATACAGATTCACTTTTAATAGTGACAATGAAGTCCTTGAGGATGTTTCGATAGAATTGCTCTATTGATCAGCTTTTCTTTTAAAAACTGATTTCGTAAATCATAAATAACATCATATAACAGATCCGGTTCTGCCGGGTCTGTTTTTTTACCCTAAAACAAAACAGGACACAGATACTTCACAACGGAAATATCTGCGTCCTGTTTTTCTATATTCTAAAATGCCTGAATTTGTTTTTTTAAACGCTGATTTATTCATAAAGCAGCGTGGGGCGCGGGGCGAAGCCCCGCAATCTCCCCATCACGGCAATCCGGCGAAGCCGGATTGCCGGCTTAATCAGTGTTTCCTTAACCTACGATCTCCTTGTAGAATTCTGCGTAGTCCTTTCTGTTATCCTTGGTGAAAGCGATAGCTGTTCTAGGATGCTGGTTGAGCTGACCTGTCATGAGGTACTGAATGTCATAGCCCCATTTAACACCGTTTTCCTTAAGCTTTATCATCTCTTCTTCGATGAACTTGTAAACCGGGTAAACATTGTACTTAGGGTTCTTGAGGAAACCGAGGAGAAGTTCCATAGCACAGTTACCTGCACCGCGTCCCATTGAAAGATAAGTAGCATCGAGCCAGTCAACGCCGTCTCCGCAGCATTCAATAGTATTGGCAAATGCGAGCTGCTGGTTGTTGTGAGCGTGAATGCCGACCTTCTTGCCCTTCTTTGCTGCAGCGTTTACATAAAGATCAGCAATTCTTGCCATCTGTTCAGGATAGATGGAACCGAAGCTGTCAACGATGTAGATGCAGTTTACCGGTGTATCTGCAAGCATGTTGAGAGCGACTTCGATATCTTCCTTCTGAGCTGTTGAAATAGCCATGATGTTACAGCTTGTTTCATAGCCCTTCTTTGCTGCGTCTTCGATCATGTCGATAGCTTCCGGCATCTGGTGGATGTAGGCAGCTACTCTTACGAGGTCAACAGGTGAATTAGCCTTCTGGTCGAAGTCGTCCTTGTCGTGTCTTCCGATGTCAGCCATAATTGCAAGCTTAAGATCAGTGTTGTTCTCGCCTACGATCTCTCTGATGTGTTCATCGGAACAGAACTTCCACTTGCCGAACTTGCTTTCGTCGAATACCTTCTTTGAAGCTCTGTAGCCCATTTCCATGTAGTCAACGCCGGCTTCAATGTTTGTTTTATATAATTTCTTTACGAATTCGTCTGTAAAATAAAAATCGTTGCAGAGACCACCGTCACGAAGTGTCGCATCAACGACTTTGATGCTTTCTCTGAAATTAAGTAAACTGGATAATTCCTTCATAATAACTGCTCCATTCTGAATTTTGCTTTATCGGTTTAAAGTGTTACGCTTTTAACTCCTAAAGTATTATAACACAGACCCGAAACAAAATCAAGTGTTTTTTTAATATTTTTGATATTAACTATGAAACACGGTTTGATCTGCGCACCCATTTATTAAATGAAGTGACTGTCCCCTGTACTTCACTTGCATTATTCGCACTACTTGACAAAGCAAAGTAGTTGTGCTACAATATGATCAAACCTACTTTGCAATATAAAGTAGGTGATCTGAATTCAGAGAAACACTGATCAAATCGGAAATCCGGCTTAGCCGGATTTCCGGAAGGGGGATTTTACGTGGCTTCGTCCCGATTCCCCCCCCACGCTGATTTATTCATAAATCAGCGGTTACTATTAGCCGATATGCAGGGAGCAAACGTAGTTTGCGGATCTGCAAGGCAATAAATATAAAACAAAGGAGCAACAACATGAAAACAAAAGCTAAAAAGGTCGTCACAGGAATAGTCATCGCCATTGTTATCTTACTTGCAGGTGCAGCAGTGTGGTTTTTTCAGTTCACAAAGAATGGTTACATCCTAACCGTGCCATACCGCAGTTATTTTGAACAAATAGCAGAAAACGTGTATGTAAACAAAGACAATGCTATGAGCAAGGATGAAATACTGAACCTGATCCATGAAGCTGAAGACCGTGACAGAGATTTCTACGGAGAACTGACATATGCTAGTGATACAACTATCATTCTTAATGATAATGAAAAAATTCAGCCGAAGCTCGGTGGCGGCAAGGATACCTACACATTTATATTCCTGAAAAAACATGATTATACTTGTTTGTCAAACGAATTCTTTAACCTGGATATCGTTGCTCATGAAATAACTCATACAGAGTTACATGCAAGACTGACAAAAGAAGCAAGGTCGGCTATACCGATATGGTTTGACGAAGGTCTTGCAACACAGAACGACTACCGCGAGCGCTACAGCCTTGAAAGCTGGATTGAAAAAACTGATAACGGAAAAAATGTTCCAGCTCTTGAAGATATCGATGAGCCAGGAGAATTCCATTGCGAAGAAGAAAGCGAAAGACAGTTCCACTATATAATAGCAAAGCACGAAGTCGGATTATGGATGGAAGCTCATCACAGAGAAGGTCTGATGGATCTTATCGACAGACTGAATAAAGGAGAAGACTTTAACAACGTTTACGGTATATAAGATTTACTGCCAGTGAATATTCATATGCAAATTTCTGAAATTTCTTCATTTACTAAAACATTTCAAATTGGATAAACAGGATCTGAAAGTTCAAGTGAACCGTCTTTACCGCTCTGTGACAGCATATAGATATAAGAGAATTTTCAGCCCTGCAGACCAAGGCTGCTGATCTTGACCGCGACGGTGCTGTCGCACTTACAGACCTTGCCAAGTTAAGGCAGTATCTTTCAAAAGTCATAGACAAACTGGTAGATTAAGTCACAGATTCTCTGTGAGGTGGAAAGATTACGGGGCTTCGCCCCGTTCCCCCGCTGATTAACTGTAAGCGATACATAATCCTACGTTAATGATTAGAGCCCCACGTAAAATTCAATATAGGCAATGATAATTCAATAAAAAAGTAAAACACTGACCGGTTCTTAAAATAAAGAATCGATCAGTGTTTTTTTATCTTTTCCGATAGATAACCAGTTCCGGTTCTTCACAGTTTCTGCCGTAGGTACTAACGAGAATAAAGTCCGCATTTGCACATACTCCGAAGTACCTGTCTCCGCCGAACTCACATTCGAGCTGGGTACCAAGATACGTTGTGTCATCATCAAGGAATTTTGCTTTCATCCCGTTCGGGAGCCTGTATTCAAGGTTCACGTAACTTCCAACCAGCGAATTCAGCTTTTCTACCTTTGGCATTCCTTCAATTCCAAGATCATTTATTTCACCGATGAGCTTCTGCTTGAATTCCTCAAGCATTCCGTCTCCGCCCAGTTCCCTGTAGCGTTTCCAGTAATCAAGCTGCGGAAGCATTTCTTTAAGATAAGCCCGGACCTCTGTCTCCGGATGTTCTTCACTTGCCATATTCTTAACACAGACATCGATAAGATCGTCCATACTGTCATACATGTACTGCCCCCCTGCATAGCACCACTTGCAGTAGCTGCTGTTCGGTGTTCCGTCCTTTTCCCTGCTGAAAAGTTCACTTTCAAGCGGCATTCCGCAGCACTGACAGATAAGCTTGTCTGCCGTTCCGAGAAGTGTATTGATCGATACCCCGAACAGTTCGGAAAGAAGTTTAAGCGTATCGGTATTCGGCACCGTATCACCGTTTTCCCATCGTGAAACCGCCTGACGTGTAACAAACACCTTACCGGCCAGTTCCTCCTGTGACATCCCGCTTTCAGTACGCAGCTTTAAAATAACATCTTTTGTATCCATAAATGACTCTCCTTTTTCTGTCACCGCAATGTTGATCTACATCCGGTGACATTAGTGTTCTGTAATGCTATTATAACGCAATGGAAACATAACATCAAGCAATTTGCTGTTGCTGCAGGCAGCTTACTATAAGCGTGCCGCAGGCACGCAAAAGCCGTTCAGCACATTATATGCTGAACGGCTAAAAAACATTTTAATCTTTATGTATTTTATCTGTATTACAGAGGCATACAGCACTTTACCAGTACGTTCATCTGTGACTCGAAATAAAGTCTTACAGGAACATTCAGCGGAATATCTGTAAGGAGAAGATTGTCAAAAGCAATGCCTTCGGAAAACATCTGTTTATCAGGCATGACCAGAGTTAATCTGTTGTTTGCAGGATCTGAAATAACTTTGGTTACAATACCGTCAACTGTAAAAGTATTCTTTTTTGTCAAAGGTCTCTGGAAAGCGATACGGTTCATAAGCCACTGTATCCATAATTCGCAGAAAAGAGCTGCACATAACGGAAGAAAATATGCGTTATGTTCCAGCCAGAATTTTATACCCAAAACTATCAGTATCAGAGTAATACCGGTAAACACGGTCCAAAGAATTGAGTAAATGCCTTTATCAAAAGGATTTACGCTTTTGTATCTGGAAGGAAGATTATCATAGTCTTCATCAGTAACATGTTTGATATCTGTTTCAAAAATATGTACGTGTCTGAACTTTGAATAGTCATATGTACCGGGAATATTCATTCGTTCAAGTTCAGCTGAGTGATCAGGTGCATAATAGCAGAAATCTGCGGCATTTTCCGGTATTTTTACAAGCCTGTATTTTGATGAATCCGATTTAATAACAAGTACAGTATCTCCGCAGTAAAACTGAGTTGTCTCATGGACTGTGACAAGTTTACGGGTGTTATGAAGAGCGACAATATAATCAGCCCTGACCAGCTGGTGTCCCCTTGTTGAATAATAGGCATTACGCATTTCAACGATTTCACCAGCTTCAACGAGTGATTCACGTGTAACCTTTCTGCATTTACGGTTGTCATATGCTATATAGCAGAATACAAAACCGAACAGGCCAAGCATAAAAGACACGAAAATAAATAAAGCAGCGTTTTCGACGTGATTTATCGCATCTCTTATACTGCAGACAACACCGCATATGGTCAGAATGATATCTCCGACCATCAGAAAAAACGGCAGTACCAGGTAGTTGTTGGTGTTCCGGAATTTAAACGGAACGTTCGAATATTCATTCTCCGTTATTTTTCTGAAATTCACACTGTTAAGCGACGCTTCAGTATACCTCTGACCAATGTAGTAATCAAGCGAACTTTCATTTTCCCTTTCTCTCTGATTATCATTAAACATAATCATCCTTCTTTCTTTTGTTCTTTTGTTTTTGTCTCTGTATGATGAGTTTATCTTCTGGAAAATGCTGATCAATTTATAAATCCAGACGCTGGAATTTCAGCCTGATCAGTGTTTCCATAGAAAACTTTGATTTGATTATAACACATTTTCATTCTGTTTTCAATAAAAAAGAAACACTGAAACTGTATTATAAAAAAATGCTCAACCATTATAGCAGCAGTGGTCGCCTCTTCGAGGCGACCACTACTTTTTTATCAGCGTGCCGCAGGCACGCATTATCAATTATATTCCAAAGTCAAAATTATTGTATTGTTGTATATTAATATCGATGTGCAGTTTCAAACAATCACGCTTTCTCAATAACACAGCTATGATGCTTGAATTTCGGATCAGTATTCGGAAGATCCTTTTCATAATTTATACCGATCAAAAGTATATTATCCTTATAATGTTCAAGTCTTTCCGGATAATCACGGTTTCTGATCTGTTCTATCGCTCCGTTCGCGTCCTTGTTATATTTAAGTTCTACAACCAAAGCCGGTTTATCTGCAAACTTTGGTGACGGAATACAGATAAGATCTGCATATCCTTTTCCACTGTCCGTTTCCGGTATGAGCGTGTAATATTTCTGTGCTGCATAATACGCCATTCTTATAGCATAACTTAATGCAGCTTCATCATTATATGTCCTGTTATCAGCTTTATCATGCATTTTTTCAATGATCTCTGCGACTTTATCTGCATCTTCATTCCATGTTGCTTTCAGAAGCTCAACTGACAATTCAAATGATTTAAACGTCGGTATCCATTCATCCGACTTTGTTGATGTACGGAATTCATCCATTATTTCCTTGTTAGGAATAAATACTTCGCTGCTCTCATCATCAAATCCAAGATAACCGAGATGAATAAGAAGTGAAAGTACGTCATCTCTGCATGTAAATGATGTCATGTCGTTCTGGTATGATGATGTATCAATCTTCAGTCTACCGCCATCCATGAGAAGCGCAACAGAATCTTTAAGGCCGTCGTAATCTTTTCGAATGTATTCTGCAAGAGCTTCGTAGGTTTCAGTTTTATTCCAGTAGTTACTGATTCTGCCCGTCATAACTGACTTTACAACTGAAAGCGGACTGTACAGATCATATTTCTTTCCTTCAGGTGACTTTCCTGTTTCACGTAAAATCTCATGATCCGGATCCGGCGGGATAATATCACTTACCTTATATCCGTCGTACCAGTCCTTTATGCTGTCAAGATCTCTTCCGTATTTAACAGTCAGCTCTTCAACTTCAGATGTAAGAAATCCGGTATACGGAGCCATCTGCATCGGATTCATCATGGAATATTCATCAAACATATTGAGTGCTGAATGCTTGCCGTATTTCTTTATCGGAAGGATACCTGTCATATATGCCAGAGCTATGTGTTCATTATCCTTAAGCAGATCACGAAGAAAATCAAGGTATTCTGTCTGTCCGTCTTTGTCATCCTTACTTTCTCTGAAAACTGCATCCCATTCATCGATAACTATTACTATCTGCCTGTCGATATCTGCGTAAACATCATCTATTGTCTGAATAAGATCTTTATCATCGAAATAATCAACATCCGGATATGATTTCTTTAAATCTCTGATAACAAGTCGCTGCATATCGTCCAGAGCATCAGATACAGATTTTTTTCTTTTGAAAAACTTTGTCATTGTAAGACGGATAACATCAAAACAACCAAGATACTTATCCCATATGATCTCCTTTGTATCTGTCTGAACCAGCTTTGCCGTTGCCAGCAGTCTTTCCGAAAACAAATCTCTGCTGTCAGCTTCCCTGTCGTAATATGCACAGATCATATCGGCTGTCATGGTTTTTCCAAAACGACGAGGACGGGAAACACTAACGTATTTCTGTTTGGTATTAACAACAGAATTAAGATACCGGATTATCTCTGTTTTATCAATATAAATAGCTGAATTAACCGCTTCCTCAAAAGCTGTTTTTCCCGGATTCAGATATGTTCCCATGATTCCTGTCCTTTCTTTTTATGATAGCTCTGTACATATGGTTTTTTCGTTAATCACATCTATAAGTATATCATAATTTGATTATTAGTACAAGGTTAATGTCATGTTTAGAAAATGGTAGTGGCCGCCTCTTCGAGACGACCACTGCTATTTATAAATTTTTCATCACGAGTGATGAAAAATACCTTTTATGAGGCGAGGCGGACAACATGATCCCATATAAACAATAAAGGCAGAAGTATTTTCGAAATAAAGACTTCTGCCTATTGTCTATTGTAATTATATTGATTTGATGTTGCTTAAAACAATAAAAATATCACACAGTATTTATCAGATCTTTGTAATATCGATAAGTTCAACGTCATCGATCGTTCTGCCTGTCTGGAGAACGTTTGCAAGGGCTCTTGCGGTATCGATCGCTGTGAGTGAACAGATTGAACGTTCTACTGACTTACGGCGCATCTTAACGCTGTCTCTTGCAGGGAGACGGCCTTTTTCTGATGTTGAGATAACGTAATGGATCTTGCCGCTTTCGAGGAGGTTGATCGCGTTCGGTTCAGGTTCGGATACTCTGTTTACATGGTTCGTAGCGATCATGTTTCTGTTGAGTACACCGGCTGTACCAGCTGTAGCGTAGAGTTCAAATCCCATCTGTGAGAACTTGTCTGCAATTGCAATAATCTCCTGCTTGTCTGTGTCACGTACAGTGATGAACACGCCGCCTTCCTTCTTAAGGTCAAATCCGGCAGCAACGAGACCCGTGAGGAGTGCATCTTCAAATGTGTGTGCAATACCGAGACACTCACCTGTTGACTTCATTTCAGGTCCGAGCATTGTATCAACGTCGTGGAGTTTTTCAAAGCTGAATACCGGAACTTTGACAGCAACGTAGTCAGCCACCGGATAGAGACCGCTCTCGTAGCCAAGTTCCTTAAGAGTAGCACCGAACATGAGCTTTGTTGCAATGTCTACCATCGGGATACCTGTTACCTTGCTGATGTATGGGACTGTTCTTGAAGAACGAGGCTTTACTTCGATTACGTAAACTTCGTGGTTGTAAACAACGTACTGAATGTTTACGAGACCTACTACCTTGAGTTCAAGAGCAAGCTTTCTTGTGTAATCGATGATAGTGTTCTTGATTCTTTCTGAAAGTGTCTGAGCAGGATATACTGAAATAGAGTCACCTGAATGAACACCGGCACGTTCGATATGTTCCATGATACCAGGAATGAGGAAGTCCTTGCCGTCGCAGATAGCGTCAACTTCGACTTCAGTTCCCATCATGTACTTGTCGATAAGTACAGGGTTTTCGATCATCGTTCTTGTGATGATCTCCATGTATTCAACGATATCCTTTTCAGAATGTGCAATGATCATGTTCTGGCCACCGAGAACGTATGAAGGTCTCATAAGTACCGGATAGCCGAGGTCTTCAGCAGCTGCAACGGCCTCTTCTGTTGTCATTACTGTGTGACCCTGCGGACGCGGGATGCCGCACTTTTCAAGGATCTCGTCAAAACGTTCACGGTCTTCGGCAGCGTCAACGCTGTCAGCCTGTGTACCGAGTATTCTTACGCCCATGTCTGAAAGATGCTTAACGAGCTTGATAGCTGTCTGGCCGCCGAACTGAACAACTACGCCGTAAGGCTGTTCTGTAGCGATGATAGATTCAACGTCTTCCTTTGTAAGCGGATCGAAGTAAAGTCTGTCACCGGTATCGAAGTCAGTTGAAACTGTTTCAGGGTTATTGTTGCAGATAACTGCTTCGTAGCCAAGTTCCTTAAGTGTCCATACGCAGTGTACTGAACAGTAGTCGAATTCGATACCCTGACCGATTCTGATAGGACCTGAACCGAAAACGATAACTTTCTTCCTGCCCTTGTCAGTTCTTTCGATGAACTGCTTTGCTTCGTTTTCCTCATCGAATGTTGAGTAGAAATATGGTGTTTCAGCCTTGAACTCACCTGCACAGGTATCAACCATCTTATAGACAGCCTGCTTGTGCATAGGGCATTTCTGACCGCTCATTCTTTCGATAGTGCTGTCGAGATAGCCGTAGTTCTTCGCTGTGAGATATTTTTCTTCTGTGAGCTCACCGTCTGCAAGCCACTTTTCGAGGTTTACCATGTTGAGGAGCTTGTTAAGGAACCATTCGTCGATCATGGTCATTTCGTGGAGCTTTTCAACGGTAACGCCTCTCTTGAGAGCTTCGTAAACCTGGAATGAACGTTCGTCGTCAACCTCTTCAAGTTTCTTCATGAGTTCTTCATCGGAAAGCTTTTCAAGCTTCTTGAGATTCATGGAGTCAACGCCGAGTTCGATGGAACGGACAGCCTTCATCATTGCCTGTTCAAAGCTTGTACCGATAGCCATTACCTCACCGGTAGCCTTCATCTGTGTACCGAGTGTTCTCTTGGCATAAACGAATTTATCGAAAGCCCACTTAGGGAACTTGACAACAACGTAGTCGAGTGCAGGCTCGAAGCAGGCATAGGTCTTTCCTGTTACCTGGTTGATGATCTCGTCGAGTGTGTAACCGATAGCGATCTTTGCTGCAACCTTGGCGATAGGATAACCTGTAGCCTTTGATGCAAGAGCTGATGAACGTGAAACTCGAGGATTAACTTCGATAACACTGTACTGGAATGATTCCGGATGGAGAGCGAACTGACAGTTACAGCCGCCTTCTACCTTGAGTTCTCTGATAATATTGATAGCTGCTGTACGGAGCATCTGGTACTCGCGGTCAGTAAGAGTAACTGCCGGAGC
>CADAPI010000072.1 GCA_902789705.1 uncultured Ruminococcus sp. | reverse complement strand
ACTTGCCTCTGTTTTTCTCTAAAAGTTCTTTTAGTTTTTCCTTTACTGTCATAAAAGCCTCTTAACTTAACATGTGTTTTTCACTGATATCAGTTATAATCTTATCATAGTAAATGCAGTTTGCGGGTCTGCAGAAACATAAAATTAAAAAACCGCTCTCCGTCTTTGAAAGACGAAGAGCGGAATTTATTAACTATTCAGTTTTAGTTCCGTCTTAAGAAAATCAGAACTTTGTGATCTTCTTTGAGAGGTACTGTCTGAGTGTTGCAAGGTCAGTAAGATCTACCTTACCATCCTTTGTAACGTCAGCGTTCTTAGCTGAATCACCCTTGAGTTCCTTCTTATCAACGAGGCTGAGTGAAAGTGTTGAAAGGTCAGTTACGTCGATAGTACCGCTGAGGTCAACGTCACCGAGGAGACCAGTTGTAGGAGCTGATGTTGGTGTTGTTGGATCGTCAGCTGGCTTTGTAGGATCTGTTGCAGGTGTTGTTGGATCAGCTGGCTTTGTTGGATCTGGTGTCTTTGTAGTAGTTACTGTTGTTGAACCGTCACCTGTTGCATTACCGTCATCTTCAAGGAATGATGCGATCCATGCGAGAGGTGCATTCCAGTTGATTGTAACTTCGTTTGTTGACCAAGCTTCGATTGAGTCAACGTAGCATCTCTGTGATGGATTTGAAAGCTCACCAGGAACGAATCCGAGAGCTCTTACGTATGGATCCTGGAGACCTGCGTTAGGACCGCCTGAAAGTACGCCGTCCGGAGCAGCTGGAAGAGTCTTGTCGAGCTCTTCTGACCAGTATCTGTGATGTGGGTTGTGGAGCTTGTATGAACCGTAACCTGAAACGAATGAGAATGAAAGCGGGTTAGTACCGAGGAGGTAGTCCACTGCCTGTGTAACACCGTCAATGTACTTGCCGTCATTTGTGAGGTCATAAGCATATGCCATAACGATAGCATTGTTTATAACCATTGAGTTTGAACCCCATTCGTAACCCTTGATCTTGATTGAAGGATCGAGGTTGTTAGGATCGTTGTATGGTTCGCCGTCGAAGAGGTATGGGATACCATAACCCTGCTTAGCTTCAGTATCTATGTAGTCACCGGCAGCCTTAAGAATAGAATCATTAACTGTCTTAGCGTTGTCGCCTGTGATTTCCGGATGGAGAGCAAGTGAAAGTGAACCAGCAGAAGCTGTGTTGCCCCAGTTGAATGTTGTGAGGGAACCGTCCTTGTTTTCACCGCCTGTGATTCTTGTTGTTACCTTGTAAGCATCCTTGTAGCTTTCGAGTTCCTTAAGTGCATCAGCAGCATAAGCGTCGCCCATTTCTGTAGCAGAAATGTAAAGTTCACAAGCTGCCCAGTAAGCATCATCGAGAACGTTATCGTCACCGTAAGGACCGCCGCCCTTTGCCTGCCACATTGGTGCGTAGAGAGAATCCTCACGGATTTCTTCCTTGGAGCATTCGCACTTGAGATCCGGATGTGTTGTTTTGCTTGTATCAGCCGGATAGTATGCAGCCTGGTATGCCTTGTAAGCATCAATAGCTGATGAAAGGTACTTTTCAGCCTTAGCTGAGTCAAATTCCTTCCAGAGACGTGCAGCCTGAGCAGCACAAGCAGCGTAGTTGAGTGTAGCTGCAAACGTTGGAGGCTTAACAATACGTACTGTGCCCCATTCTTCTGAATAGTCCCAAGGCTTTGTAGCAAGACCTGTCCACTTGTGGTCGTGAAGCTTGTGGTAGTACATACCAGCAGCTACCTTACCCCATGTAGGTTCACTTGCGTCAACCTTCATTTCAGCGATCCAGTCGAGTTCTACAGCTGCTTCGTCGAGTACGTCAGGAACCTTGTTGCCTGTTTCAGGAACTACTACTGTGCCTGAACCGTCGTCGAACTTCTTGCTGTCCTTGAGAGCAGCTCTTTCGTACATGTTCTGGAGTGTCCAGATTGAGATACCGCCGTTTACAACGTACTTACCGTGGTCACCGGCATCGTACCAGCCGCCGTTAGCTGTGATCTTTGATGAAGCGTATGTTGAAGTAGCTTCATCCTTTGAAGCGTATTCGTTCTTCCAGATCTTCTGAACTGAAGCTGTATCTTCCTTATGGCCGCCCTTATGAGCAAGCTTTGACTTTTCGCCTGATGTAATATACTTTTCTTCGATATCAATACCTGAACGGTTCTGATAGAAGTAGTTCATTGCATTTGTAAGAAGTCTGTGATCTGATTCTGAGTAGATGTCATCACCGATCTTGAAATCGAATGACTTGTATTCGCCGGCCTCGATGTGGTATGTACCCGGTTCTTTTACTTCTGAGAAGTCGAGTTTGCAGATTGTATCGCCTGAGTCAGTGTCCTTTTCAGGAGCTGATGACTTGCCCTTGAATACTGATTTGCCGCTCTTGTCAACTACTTCGAAGTCAACTGCACCTGAAAGGCTGATGCTTGAAGCTTTGTGATTGATATCACCAGCGTTATCGCCGAGAACTGCAATCTTCTTACGGTTAGGGAAGTAACCAACCTGGTTTACTGAGATGTAGTTGTTCTTGAGTCCGCTGAAGTCACGGCTGATAGCACCGTAGTGGTTGTTTGGATCTGAGTCACATTCGCTGCATGTTTCGCAGATGATTGACATGTCGTCGAACCAGATTTCATCGCCGTCTTCTGCGTTACCTTCGTACTTAGTACCCTTTGCATAGTGGAATGCCCATTCACAAGCTTCGAGGTCCTTTGTTGGTGTGAAAGTACCGCTTACTTCCTGCCAGTCAGTTGTGAGTGAGAGTGCCTTGCCCCACTGACCGCCCATGTGAGGACCGTTGCCCATTTCCTTCTTGTCGCCGAATAATACGCAGTATTCTTCATCGCCCTTGATGTTTGAGATCTTTGAGCAGAGCTCCATGCCGGCTCTCTTGCCCTTAGCCTTGAATGATACTGTGTATGTGTGGCCAGCCTTGAAGTTAAGGTTTCTGTGTCTTACCTGAAGGTCCCACTTTTCCTTGTCAGCACCCTGTGCTGTAAGTACCATTACGTGGAGTGTACCGTCTTTTGTAAGTTCGAAGTTCTGCTTAGCAGGGCTTGATTCACATGTATGCCATGGAAGAGCCTTGTAATCGAATGAAGTTTCGCCGAGTACCTGACCAGCAGATACAACGTCAATGTCACTTACCGGAAATGCAACAACGCCGGCAAGCATAGCAACTGCAGCAACAGCAGCTAAAGATCTCTTAAGATTTTTACTTGACATTTGATTTTCCTCCTAATTTCTTGCCTGTTTTTTCAAAAACCAGGCTTCAAAAAAAATACCTGACACCGTTTCATCTGCAGAACCAGGTCTGTCATACAGACTACAACAGATTAATCCGGTCTAAATAAAACAGCCCCGCACACTATAAAAGTATACAGCACTGTCCTATCACTGTTAATATTATAATATTTTTTTCGCCCAAAGTAAAGTATATTTGAAAACTTTGTTAATGGTCATAGTAATTCCTTTTGTTTTTTGTGCACTTCACATTAAATTGTAGCTTCTTTTTCTATATTTTCAATAAGACATAAGATTTTTTAATGCATTTGTACTTGTTTATTGTTATTTTTCAACTAAAAAAGCACATATCACCGTATTGCGATATGTGCTTTTTTTATGGAAACGCTGATTTATTCAGCGTGGTGCTCCGGGGCGAAGCCCCGCAAATCCCACCTTCGAAAATCCGGTAAAGCCGGATTTCCGATATAGTCAGTGTTTCCTTATTAAATCTGAATTACTTTACGATGAGTGACTTGCCTGTCATTTCTGCCGGCTGTTCAACTCCGAGGAGTTCGAGCATTGTAGGTGCGATGTCAGCGAGAACGCCGCCTTCACGGAGCTTGCAGTCCTTACCCACTACTACGAAAGGAACAGGGTTTGTTGTATGAGCTGTGAACGGGCTGCCGTCAGCTTCGAACATCTTGTCTGCATTGCCGTGGTCAGCTGTAAGAAGTGCGATACCGCCCTTTGCAAGTATTGCTTCAACCATTCTGCCAACGCATGTGTCAACAGCTTCAACTGCTGCCTTCGCTGCGTCAAATACACCTGTGTGGCCTACCATGTCACAGTTAGCGTAGTTGAGGATAATAACGTCGTACTTGTCAGAATTGATCGCATCAACAACTGCATCTGTTACTTCGTAAGCGCTCATTTCAGGCTTCATATCGAATGTCTCAACGTCAGGTGACTTGATGAGTATTCTGTCTTCGCCTTCGAACTGCTTTTCCTCACCGCCGTTGAAGAAGAATGTTACGTGAGCATACTTCTGAGTTTCAGCGATACGGAGCTGTGTCTTACCGAGCTTTGCAAGGTATTCACCGAAAGTCATCTTAAGTTCTTCCGGAGGGAATGCTACTGAAACGTTCGGCATAGCTGCGTCATACTGTGCCATGCATACGAAGTGTACCGGGAAGTACTTTCTTTCGAATCCCTTGAATTCAGGATCAACGAATGCTCTTGTGATCTGTCTTGCACGGTCAGGACGGAAGTTGAAGAAGATAACGCTGTCGTTTTCCTTTACCATTCCGTTTTCATCTGTTACAACAGGTACTACGAACTCGTCTGTTACGCCTGCTGCGTATGAATCCTTAACAGCCTGTACCGGATCGGAAGCCTTGTTTCCTTCGCCCTTTACCATTGCATTATAAGCCTTTTCAACTCTGTCCCATGCATTGTCACGGTCCATAGCGTAGAAACGGCCTGCAACTGTAGCAATAGAGCCAACGCCGATCTTCTTTATTTCAGCCACAGCTTCTTCCATGAATTCAGCTGCTGATGAAGGAGGAACGTCACGTCCGTCGAGGAATGTGTGAACGTATACTTTTTCAAGGCCGTTTCTCTTTGCAAGTTCGAGAAGGCCGTAGAGGTGTTCTGAGTGGCTGTGTACGCCGCCAGGTGAAAGAAGACCCATGAGGTGGAGTGCTGTGCCGTTCTTTTTGCAGTTTTCTACTGCAGCCATAAGTGCCTTGTTTTCGAAGAAGTCGCCGTCCTTTATTGACTTTGAGATCTTAACGAGCATCTGGTAAACGATACGGCCTGCGCCGATGTTTGTGTGGCCTACTTCAGAGTTACCCATCTGGCCGTCCGGAAGACCTACGTCAAGTCCGCTTGCGCCGATTATTGTGTTTGGTCCCTTGAAGTACTTGTCGAGATTCGGTTTGTTAGCTGCTGCTATAGCGTTGCCGTATGTATCCGGATTGTAGCCATAGCCGTCCATTATAATAAGTGCGACTGGTTTCTTTGCCACGCCTATCAGTTCCTTTCAGTATTTAAATTTTAAAATAGCAGTTTAACCCCACCCCCTGCCCCCTCCCGGAGGGAGGGGGGATAGAAGAACTGGTTCTTCTATCTCAAGGATGGGAAAACCTCAGAAAGCTGATCTGAGTGTTAAACTGCTGAATGATTACTTATATAATATTAGCCTTCTACTGCTGCCTGAACGATTGTGTTGAAGTCGTTAGCCTTGAGTGAAGCACCGCCGATGAGACCACCGTCGATGTTTGGCTTAGCGAGGAGTTCCTTGCAGTTGCCTGCGTTCATTGAACCGCCGTACTGGATTGTTACTGCATCAGCTGTAGCTTTGTCGAACATCTTAGCGAGTTCGCCGCGGATGAATGCGCAAACTTCTTCAGCCTGTTCCGGTGTAGCTGTCTTGCCTGTACCGATAGCCCATACTGGTTCGTAAGCGATAACTACGTTCTTGATGCACTTTTCGCATGTACCCTTGAGGCCTACCTTGATCTGTGTAGCGATAACTTCTTCTGTGATGTTAAGTTCTCTCTGTTCGAGTGTTTCACCAACGCAAACGATCGGCTTGAGACCAGCTTCGAGAGCAGCGAGTGTTCTCTTGTTTACTGTTTCGTCTGTTTCACCGAAGTACTGTCTTCTTTCTGAGTGACCGATTACAACGTATTCAACGCCGAGTTCTGTGAGCATGTCTGCTGAGATCTCGCCTGTGAAAGCGCCGCTCTTTTCGAAGTGTACGTTTTCAGCACCGATCTTAACGTTTGAACCAGCTGTTGTGTTGATAGCTGTTTCGAGGTTTGTGAATGGTACGCATGCGATTACTTCTACTTTGCCTTCAGCGTTTGCTACGAGTGGCTTGATTGCTTCGAGTAATTCCTTTGCTTCTGGTCTTGTCTTGTTCATCTTCCAGTTGCCGGCGATGATTGCTTTTCTTAATGACTTGTTCATTATATTTGCTCCTTTGAATTATTATGTTAAGGTCTTTTTGCATGTGTCTGTAAAACACATTTGTTAAGAACTTTTTTATTGCAGGGCTTTGCGATCGCCCTGCACCTTCGCATCGGTTTCTGCGTCTTCGCGAGTCGATTCTTCTGAAGTTTCTTGACTTCTTAGGTTGAATCGATTTTACCTTGCAGGGCTTTGCGGTCGCCCTGCACCTTCGCGGCACCTTTGCATCAGTTTGTGTACTTTCGCGGCACCTTTGCGTCAGTTTGTGTACTTTCGCAGTGCGTTTGTGTGTATTCAAAAAGGCGGAGAAGTGACCCCGCCTTTAGGTTCTGTTATGGGTTGCAGAATTACTTTTCTGCGATTACGTCAACGCCTGGAAGAACCTTGCCTTCGAGGTATTCGAGTGATGCGCCGCCGCCTGTTGAGATGTGGCTCATCTTGTCGCCGAAGCCGAGCTGCATAACTGCTGCTGCTGAGTCGCCGCCGCCGATGATTGTTGTAGCGTCTGTTTCAGCAAGTGCCTTTGCTACTGCGATTGTACCAGCTGCGAGTGTTGGGTTTTCGAAAACGCCCATAGGTCCGTTCCATACAACTGTCTTAGCTGTCTTAACTGCTTCAGCGTAGAGCTTCTGTGTTTCAGGTCCGATGTCGAGGCCTTCTCTGTCTGCAGGGATCTCGCTTGACTTAACTACTGAAACTTCGATAGGAGCATCGATAGGATCAGGGAAGCCTGCTGCTGTTGTTGTATCTACAGGGAGGAGGAGCTTCTTGCCGAGCTTTTCAGCCTTAGCGATCATTTCCTTGCAGTAGTCGATCTTTTCGTCATCAACGAGTGAGAGACCTACTGAACCGCCCTGAGCCTTGATGAATGTGTATGCCATACCGCCGCCGATGATAAGTGTGTCGCACTTTTCGAGGAGGTTTGAGATAACGTTGAGCTTGTCAGCAACCTTAGCACCGCCGAGGATAGCAACGAAAGGTCTTACAGGATCTTCAACTGCATTGCCGAGGTACTGGATTTCCTTCTGCATGAGATAGCCAACTGCTGTTTCCTTAACGAACTTTGTAACACCAGCTGTTGAAGCGTGTGCACGGTGAGCTGAACCGAAAGCATCCATTACGAATACCTGGTTGTCTACGAGGTCAGCGAGTTCCTTTGAAAGGTTTTCGCCGTTCTTTGTTTCGTCATTGCCTCTGAAACGAGTGTTTTCGAGAACTACGATCTCGCCTTCCTTCATTTCAGCAACTGCCTTCTTTGCGTTTTCGCCTACTACTGTGTCGTCCTTAGCGAAAACTACCTTTGTGTCAACGAGTTCTGCGAGTCTGTCTGCAGCCGGCTTGAGTGAGAACTTGTCTTCAGGACCGTTCTTCGGCTTGCCGAGGTGTGAACAGAGAACTACCTTACCGCCGTCAGCGATAAGCTTCTTTATTGTAGGAAGAGCAGCCTGGATTCTGTTGTCGTTTGTGATAACGCCGTCCTTGAGAGGTACGTTGAAGTCAACTCTTACAAGAACCTTCTTGCCCTTAACACTGATATCATCTACTGTAACCTTGTTTAAACCTGCCATTATTAAACTTCCTTTCAAATATATAATTTTGAGAAACACTGAATCAGGTCATATATCCGGCATGCCGGATATATGACGGGGAGAGCACGGAGTTTTGCCCCGTCCCCCACGCTGATTTACATGCAAATCAGCGTTTCCTTAGTTTAGTGGCATGGGTGGCGAAAGCACACCCATATATCTATTCTATAATATTTCGGCGGTTTTTACAAGTGAAAATTCAAAAAAATTTAGGTTTTTAATATTTCCCCGTTTTTTTCATATTTTTGTATAAAAATCAGTTGTAATCAAAGCATTTTCATGTTAAAATCATCTTAATGAGATTAAAAATGAATATATTATCCCTCACCCCCTGCCCCCTCTCCCAGGAGAGGGGGAGAGAGATGAAGGGGCTCCGCCCCTTCACCCCGGTTTGAAATTCTCCTCTCGCTGAGAGGAGAATCGTCGAAGGGACTCGTCCCTTCGACGCGGTTTCAGTAAAATGATGAGGAACACATAACGGAGGCTTTGGTTTGAAAATTAAGAAAATTACGGCGGGATTAGTGGCCCTGGCGGCCGTGTCTGCTGTTTACACCGGCTCGGGCAGTGCGGGGGCTCTGGCGGCCGGTGAGGACGGCGGAATGCTGATCACTGATGCGATCACTACACTGGCACCGGCTTTAAGTTCTGCCGAGATAAACGCTCTGCCGGAGCGGTATGACCTGCGTGAGCACGGGCTCGTGTCGGAAGTGAAAAATCAGGGTGACTTCGGTACCTGCTGGACTTTTGCCGCATCCGCCGCCCTTGAAACATCACTTATAAAGAATGAACCCTTTGTCGATCTTTCGGAATTTCATCTTGCATATTTCACATTCTTCGGAGACAATACACCGGACAATGTTGACACAACAGATATCATCGGAGGCGGTCATACATCATTTGCCGCAGCATCATACGCAAGATGGTTCGGTCCTGTAAAGGAAGAAGTACTGCCCTATGATACTGCCGGACAGATAACTCCTGATCCTGCACTTCAGAACAGACACGACTATCTCGTGACTGAAATGGACATTATCAATCCTTTCAGCTACGAGTTCGGCAAGCCTGATGAAATAATACGTTTCAGCGATGATGAGATAAAACATATGATCGCCGGAGGAAATGCGGTCAATATAAGTATGTGCTACAGTGAGGAATACTACAACCCGGGCACATACTCGTATTACGACAGAACATCCGACCAGGCCAACCACGGAGTACTGATAGTCGGATATGACGATAACTTTGACCGCGAAAACTTCAACGACGCCCCTCCGGGAAACGGAGCCTGGATAGTAAAGAACAGCTGGGGTACAAACTGGGGCGACTCAGGATTCTTCTATCTTTCATATTATGATAAAAGCATACTCAACACATGCTGCCTTAAGGCTGAAAAAAGCGGACGTTTCCAGACCAATTACCAGCACGACGAGCTTTTCTATTCGGCAGGAGTCTCTCCGGACAGGACAGATCCGAAAAAAGGATACATGGCGAATGTGTTTACAGCCGAAAATGATGAATACATAACCGGCGCCGGATTTTACACCACCGACAACAATGCTTCATACGAGATCTCGGTATGTACCGGTCTGCTTTATGATACGGATCCGTCCTCCGGCATACAGAGTGACATTACCGCAGGCACTGAAAAATACGCCGGCTACCACACCGTTACTCTGAACGACCCGGTAAAAGTAAAAAAAGGCGAAAAATTTGCGGTAATATGCAGACTTGAAAATCCTCAGAATTACTATCCGGTACCGCTGGAAGCCTCCGTGACCTATAATGGCATAGAGTGCGGCAGCAGCGACATACAGATAGACAGAACCACCGTTTCCGGTGAAAGCTTCATAAGTTACAACGGCACGAACTGGCGGGATACCTTCGGACTCACCCTTACTGAACCATTTAACAGCGATCAGGTTCTTGAATATTATCTCGGCAATGTATGCTTAAAAGCCTTCGGATCTTCCGAAGCGGAATGGCAGGAGGAGCCGGTGAACAGAAAACATTCCGTACTCAGTTCACTGACTGTTGATAACGAAGCGCTGACCGTCGGAAACGGCAGCGAAGATGAGCCCCTCACAGATCTCACATACAGCCTGCCGTGCTCAAAGGATCATGTCGTTCTCCGTCCTTCAGGCAGCGGAACGATCACGGTAAACGGGAAAGAAGTGATCTCCGGTCATGAGAGCGAAAAAATAAGCGTCGGTTACGGCACTACCACTGTTATGATCACATCTTCCGAAGACGGGCTTAAAGGCACGGAATACACACTGAAAATAAAACGCGACAGTGTTCTGCCGGACTACATTAACGAGACTATCTCGATACGTGACGACAGAAACGATACCGAAGGCCCGTCTGCAGATGACGGGATCAGCAGTGATATCAGCGGCATCACAGAAGACGGTACAGTGATCACAGTCACGGCTCCGGACGGTCATATTTTAAAGAACGGCGAAAGCATAACCGATTATCTCGGTGAAGATCTTACCGTAACGGAAGGCGAAAATACTGTTACTCTGCATCTTGAACCGAGAAAGTCACTGTTTTACAACAAGGAGCTAAATCCTGACAACGCCTTTTCGGCGGCAAGCGAAACTATCGACGGACTGTATTCAAGCAAAAGAACGATTTTTTACAGCACCTCCCCTGACATGAGTAATGCAAAGGACGTTCATGACCGTATTGTCGGCCTTTACGGTACAAGCGAATTCAGGGTGTATCCGGGATACGACAGTGATCTTTATTTTCAGGCACAGGCAGATGAACGTTCTCCGAAAAGTGATGTAGTCTGCATACATATTCCTGAACGTCCCGTAATAACTGATGATGACATAAAAACAGAATTTACAGACGATACATCGTTTTCATTCAGTCTGCCGGAGACTGAACCTCATACAGACATCAGTTACGAAGTATGTCTGAAATCAGATGAAAAACCGGCAAGATCAGGCAGTGACTGGCTCTCAAACAGGGCAGTCAGAGAGACCATAACTGTAAAAGATCTTCTTCCGGGGCATACCTACTGCCTGTACATCAAAATACATTCCTTTATGGATAAACCGGCAAGCACTATACATGAATTCACCTTTACCATGCCGGGCGAAGCACCGGATTTTGTAATAGATTATGAACAGGAAAGACTTATATTCGATGAAAACAGATTCACTGTAAAATACGGTGAAAAAGAATTCCACTGCTATGACAGCCTGTCAGACTACACATCTGAAGACCTTATCATCTGTCCGCGTGACGGTGATCCGGAAACTGACGCGAAATTAATTCACGTTCCGGAAAGAAGACCGGCACCGGAAATATATATCGACTATAAAACCGGATGTTTAAATAATATATTCGAGGATGATCTGATGTATGTGCGCGGCACCGCGAATACTGCAGACAGAAATGCAAACTCTGCTGACCGGCTGGCACCCTACAGTGAAACAGCAGAGCTTGACAATCTTTCATCCTCATATTACAGGCCGGGAGAAACGCTGAATTTCTTTTACGCTTCATCGGAAGGTAATTTTGC
>CADAPI010000071.1 GCA_902789705.1 uncultured Ruminococcus sp. | reverse complement strand
ATGAAGGGACGTATTCTAAATAAGTTTTTTGTATCGTTCTTACTACCTGGAGGAATGGTTGGAGTCGGAATCTTCTTTATGCTTACAGGATATTTTATGGTTAATCGTGAAAAAATATCCTTGTTAAAGGTAATTGAAGAACTTATTATATATGGAATTTTTTCTGTTGTAATTGGAGTTATAGCTTACTTTTCTGGCTTTGAATTTTCTGCCGCCAAAATCCATAATATGACGTAAATTTATCGTTATATCTTTATGCTTCGCTATTTCAAGTATCCATCTGGCACAGTTATCACCGCAGTTTGATGCATTAAAAACGTATTTCGGATCATTGGCTATAAGTATAAGTGTCTTGACACCGCCAGACAGTTTTACAGGTGAGATAAGCCCGAAAACAGGACTTTTTATTGTCTTGGCATCAATTACTTCAGAACGGTCTACGCTCTTTATCATTTTTACTGATAATTCATCAGTGATCCATTCGTCCTTATATGTATTTTTAAAATAGACACTGGTATTATAAACCGCCTCCGGCATATCACCGAAATAAATATTCAGCATGCTCATTCCTCCTTTATACAGCAATCCGGCAGACAGCCGGAAATATGTCTTTGATTTTTCCGGAAGAACTACCGTTTGCGCTTGTTCCTGCAACATTGTTCTTATATATCATTCTTTAAAATTATACCACATTCTGATTAACAAAAACAAGTATTCAAAAAACAGTCATAAGCTGAAACGTGATGCCATTGCGGCGGCATTTTATTTTGCTGCACTCATCATTTTCTTACGATAAGGATTATTTTCGCCTGCGTCAAATCCTTCAAGCTGATATTTTTCCGGCATATAATTATCAATATCCACATCAAGAAAATAGTTGCAGAACATAACAGCAGAATATGTAACAGTATTATCCTCGTTTTCCGGTTTCAGAGCATATACAAATCCATAATACTCATCGGAATCCATGGCAATAAGGTCATAACCTTCCGGATCTCCTGTAACACTATAGATACCTTCATACTTCTCGTTTCCGATATCCGACAAACGCTTAAGTTCTGTTTTATAGTCCTCATCACTGTATTTCACTGTAAGATACGTAATTATCTGAGGATCCCACGGATTATAGTTTACATACTGAAAATCTGTTACTGTCATCCCGACCTTTATTTTCTCAGGGAAAATTCTTCTGTTAGATTCGTTCAGAAAATACTGTCCGTCTTTTTCTTTATCAAGGCAGTAACTGTATTTTGAAATATCTGTGCACACCGACGGCTTCTTTATCACCGCATCATATATCACACTTCCGAATGCCATCAAAGTGATTACAAACGGCAGAAGACCAATTATTATTCCGGCAGTGATAAGTATACACAGATTTTTCTTCTGTTTTTTTCTGACATTTATAAGAGATCTCACCTGCGCCGATTCATAATCTTCCGCCTCATTTACTGCTTCATCATTCCGCATAGAATCCGTTAATGAAGCACACTCCGGACATTCTTTTATATGATCCTCAACGATTTTTCTGCTCTCATCACTGCAGACTTCATCAATATAAAGCGGAAGCAGATCTCTTATCATTTCACATTTATACTTCATCTTTGTAACCTTCTTTCAGCATCAGTCTTGCTCTGTGGTATGTGACTCTGGCCCAGCTTTCAGTCTTTTTATGAATATTTCCTATCTCCTTAAAAGAAAGATTCCCGAATGTTCTCATCCAGAAAACTTCACGGTACGGGTCAGAAAGATCATGCAGAGCCCTGTGAACATCAAGTGCAGTTTCTTTTTCTGCAAATTCCGATTCTATGTCACCGGTACATGCTGTTTTTTCATCCAGTTCTGCATCTTCGGGCTTTTTCTTTTTGCAGTAATTAAAATATGTATTTTTAGCTATCTGGCATATCCATGTCTTCAGGCTGCATTCACCACGAAAAGTATCTATCTTTTTCAGAACACGAAAAAATGATTCCTGTGTTATTTCTTCTGCCGTATCAGGACTACCGCAAAGGTCAAGTACATAAAAATAAACCTGACTGAAATAGTTACGGTATATATCATCGAAATTTTCTATAAGAATCATCTCCTCTGCTTTACTGTCGGGCTATCTGAAATTATTACCTGATATTATTTAGACAACTGAACTCAAAAAACGTTACAGATATCTTTCATTTTTTATTCTCTGCCTTATTGCATAATTTATCCATAAACGGTGAACCGGACGACATAATCGCCGTCCGGTTGTCTGATAAACCATGCTTACGCATGGTTTCTTTGTTACTTTTTATATACTCATATTATACCATATTACATGGTTTCTTTCAACATATTTACAATCCAAATCAAATTCAGCAACAATTAATTTGACAAGCAATCAGAAAAATGGTAAAATGTTTTACAAACCTTATGCTTTAAACACAGCATATATTATGAACACACATGAATAATAAACGGAGAGGTATTAAATGAATAAAAAGACACTTGCAAGCCTTATGGCTTTGATTATTACAGTTTGTATTGCCGGATGTTCGGCTGAACAGAAAAGCGGTAATGAGACCGCAGAAAAAACGGAAGAAACTACTACAGTTTCAGAAACGACTGAGGAATCAGTAACAGAAGCACCGGAATCAGAAACTACTGTTCCGGAAACCACAGTAACCACTTCAGAAGAAACAACCACACCGGATATAACTGAAATAACTGTTACACTTGAAGATAAATCCGGGATAATGAGCGGTGTGGCTGAGACTATGGCTCCAGTATCTGATGGAAACGGAGTAAAATTCACGGTCATACAGGAAGACGGAAACGTAGTGGAAGTAACCGATTCAGAAGAAACACTGAAAATGCTTGAATTACTTGGCGAACGAGTAAGAGTCGGTGAAGAAAACTTTGGATTTATTGATATTCCCGTAGACTGGGATTATAAATCAAAATACGAATTAAACGGAACTGAGTATCTCAGATTCGGTAGTCATGATGAAACACAGATGTTTACAATGAACAAATGCCCTGACGAATCGGCAATGGATATGGCAAATCAAGTATATGATTCTGTTGAAGCCGCAAAAGAATTAGGTTTTGAGATAGTAGAAAGCAAAACAACCTGGATGATGGGTAAAAAAGCGTACCGCATCGATTACATTACTGGTAAGGGTAACCCGCTAAGGGCTGCATATGTCATTGAAACAGGTGAAAACGAATGCTACCTACTTCAGGTAATGTATACTGACCCGGCTG
This sequence comes from uncultured Ruminococcus sp., assembly GCA_902789705.1. Taxonomy (GTDB): domain Bacteria; phylum Bacillota; class Clostridia; order Oscillospirales; family Ruminococcaceae; genus HUN007. The sequence continues at coordinate 8,710 of CADAPI010000071.1, read as the reverse complement.
TTTTCAAACTTGTCAGCACCTACGATACAGATAAATAATCACGAATACACTGAGTATAATGTATTCATGTCGGTAATATCTTTAAACCGGGCGAATTTCCGCCCGGTTTTTTATTATACTTTGAAACTGCTGAAACAAAAAAAGATACGTCATTGCACAAGACTTCATCAACATTTATCAACATTCATTTATTTTGTGACAATTATTGATTGAAAAACTGCCGCATATATGTTATAATATAAATTTGCAAGGGAGGAATGATATGACCCTACAACAGCTTAAATATGTTATAACTATCGCCGAAACTGGTTCGATCACAACAGCGGCACAGCGGCTTTTTATTGCACAGCCGAGTCTGTCAAAATCGGTTGCGGAACTTGAAAAGGAAATGGGAATAACGATATTCAACAGAAGCAACAGAGGCGTTTATCTTTCGGAAGACGGTACGAAATTTCTTTCGTACGCAAGACAGATAATCGAACAGACGGAGCTTCTGGAAAGCGAATACAAGTCTTCTCCCCCGCCTAACAGAGCTTTTGCTGTTTCATCGCAGCACTATGCATTTGTTGTCAATGCCTTTGTTGAGCTGGTACGTGAATACGGACGGGACAAATATGAATTCTCGCTTCGTGAATTAAAAACGGCTGAGATCATAGAAGATGTACGCACTCACAGAAGTGACATCGGTGTACTTTATCTCAGCGGATTCAATCATGAAGTTATAAAGCACATTCTGCAGACGGAAGAAATTCAGTTTGTACCCCTGTTCACTGCAAAACCGCATGTATTTGTAAGCAGGAAAAACCCTCTTGTAGGAAGAAAAAGCGTAACGCTTGATGACCTGAAGGAATATCCCCGTCTTACATATGACCAGGGAGTGAAAAACTCATTCTACTTTGCGGAAGAACTTCATATCACTGCGGAAAGCCCGAAAAATATTGTTGTCTCGGACAGAGCAACACTGTTCAATCTGCTTATAGGCCTTAACGGATACACCATATCGTCAGGTATATTAAGTTCCGATCTGAACGGAAAGAACATTGTTTCGATACCGCTCGAAAGCAGTGAACAGATGGAGATCGGATACATCATCACAACTGACAGACCTATGAATGAACTTACGGCAAGATATCTTGAGCACCTGAAAAACTATATCGAAAAGCACTATCAGTCGAACTGATCCTGTCATAGCTTTTAGCTATGGTACCGGATACTTTTTTGATATTAACACATTACTGAAACTGTATGATATAATAAGATCATTGAAACGCGCGCTAAAAACGAATTAAAATGATCAAGTCGCAGATCCGGCTTCGCCGGATCTGCGGTGGGAGAGAATGCGGGGCTTCGCCCCGTTCCCCCACACTGATTTATAAATAAATCAGTGCTTCCCTTATTATCATACACGGAGGAAAATGTGAAATGAAAACTTCAATAATCGGATACCCAAGAATCGGCTGCCTTCGCGAACTCAAATTCGCAAGTGAAAAATATTTCCGCGGCGAGATCACAGCGGCAGAACTTGAAAAAACAGCAAAGGAAATAAGAAGCTACAACCTTAACTTACAGAAGAACAGCGGACTCGACTTCATCCCGTCAAATGACTTCTCATTCTACGATGGAATACTCGACACAGCTTTTCTTTTAAATGCTGTACCTGAAAGATATACATCACTCGGACTTTCCGCACTTGATACTTACTTTGCAGCAGCAAGAGGATATCAGGGCGACAAGGGTGACGTTAAGGCACTCGCAATGAAGAAGTGGTACAACACAAACTATCACTACATGGTAGCAGAGATCGATGACAGCACTGAAATCAAGCTCAACGGTACAAAGCCTTTCGATCTTTTTAAGGAAGCTCTTGACGCAGGCGTTAAGACAAAGCCGGTTGTTATTGGTGCTTTCACATTCCTTAAGCTTGCAAGATACAAGGGCACAAAGAAGGCTGCAGATTTCGTTAAGGAAACAGCAAAGGCTTACTCAGACCTTCTTAAGAAGTTTGCAGAACTCGGTGCCGAATGGATCCAGTTTGACGAACCTTCACTTGTAAAGGACCTCACAGCCGAAGACATAAAGCTCTTTACAGATCTTTACAAGGCAATCCTTGCAGACAAGGGTTCAGTTAAGGTCATCGCTCAGACATATTTCGGTGATGTTCGTGACTGCTACAGGGAACTCTGCGGACTTGATTTCGATGGTATCGGCCTTGACTTCTACGAAGGAAAGAAATCACTCGAACTCGTTGAAAAGAACGGTTTCCCGAAGGGCAAGGTTCTTTTCGCCGGCGTTGTAAACGGCAAGAACATCTGGCGCAACAACTACGCAAAGACATTAAATATTTTAAATACACTTAAGAAATCTGCTTCTGAGATCGTGATCAGCACATCATGCTCACTTCTCCACGTTCCATGCACACTTGCAAATGAAACAAAGCTTGCAGAAAACGTTAAGAAGCACTTCTCATATGCAGAAGAAAAACTCGGCGAACTTGCTGAACTTAAAACTATCGTTTCTTCTGCCGCTCCTGAAAACACAGAAGAATTCAAAAAGAATGCTGCTCTTCATGCTGAAACAAGAGAAGGCAGCAACCAGGCTGTAAAGGATAAGGTAGCAGCTCTTACAGAAAAGGATTTCGTAAGACTCCCTGCATTTGCAGAACGTGAAAAGATCCAGAAGGACCGCTTTAAGCTCCCTCTCTTCCCAACTACTACAATCGGTTCATTCCCGCAGACAGCTGAAGTAAAATCAGCTCGTAAGCAGTTCAGAAATGGTGAGCTCTCTGCGGAAAACTACGAAAAGTTCATCGAACAGAAGATCGCTGAATGCGTTGCTTTACAGGAAGAGATCGGTCTTGACGTACTCGTTCACGGCGAATTCGAACGTAACGACATGGTTGAATACTTCGGTGAATGCCTTGACGGATATATCTTCACAGAAAAGGCATGGGTACAGTCATACGGTACAAGATGCGTTAAGCCTCCGGTTGTATGGGGCGACATCTCAAGAGCAAAGCCTATGACAGTAAGATGGTCTGTATATGCACAGAGCCTTACAAAGAAGCCGATGAAGGGTATGCTCACAGGTCCTGTTACAATCCTTAACTGGTCATTCCCGCGTGAAGACATAACACTTAAGGAAAGTGCATTCCAGATCGCACTTGCTATCCGTGAAGAAGTTCTTGACCTTGAAGCAAACGGCATCAGCATCATTCAGGTCGATGAAGCTGCTCTCCGTGAAAAGCTTCCGCTCCGCAAGTCAGACTGGAAGGAAGATTACCTTGACTGGGCAATTCCTGCATTCCGTTATGTTCACAGCGGTGTAAAACCTGAAACACAGATCCACACACATATGTGCTACAGCGAATTTGCTGATATAATTAAGGAGATCGACGATATGGATGCTGACGTAATCACATTTGAAGCATCAAGATCTGATCTTACTATACTTGACGTACTCAAGGAAAACAACTTCCGTACTGAAGTTGGCCCTGGCGTATACGACATACATTCACCAAGAGTTCCTTCAAAGGAAGAAATCATTGAAGCAGTCAGAAAAATGAAGGAACGAATCCCGGCTGAAAAGCTCTGGATAAATCCTGACTGCGGACTTAAAACGAGAGGAAATGCTGAAACTGTTCCAAGCCTTAAAAATCTTGTGGCAGCAGCATTAGAGGTTAGAAAATAAAAAATGAAAACTGCTGATATATTCAAAACAAAGACTGTATTCTCACTGGAAATTTTCCCGCCGAAGCCTGATGCTGACGAGAGCGTTATCTACAACACTCTCGACCAGCTCACAGATATCTCCCCGGACTTCATAAGTGTTACTTACGGAGCCGGCGGCGGTAAAAACGGTGCAAAGACGATCCAGATAGCTTCAGACATCAAGAACAAGTACCACGTTGAAAGTATCGCACACATGCCTTGTATCAACATGACAAAGGATCAGGCTGCCTCAATACTCGACAACATGGTTGCGCACGGCATTGAAAATGTTCTCGCTCTCAGAGGCGATATTCCTGAAGGAACAGTTTCACCTGGAGACTTTACTCATGCCGATGACCTTATCACTTTCATTCAGGATAACTATGACCTGAACATCCTTGCTGCCTGCTATCCTGAAGTGCATCCGGAGAGTACGGGAGCTGTTGATGATCTTAAGTGGCTCAGACACAAGGTAGACTGCGGCGCAGATCATCTTATTTCACAGCTTTTCCTTGATAATGAATATTTCTTCAGCTTTCTTGAAAAGGCACGCATTGCCGGTATAAACGTACCGATCGAAGCCGGCATCATGCCTGTAACAAATAAAAAACAGATCGAAAGAATGGTAAAGATGTGCGGTGTTGAGCTTCCGAAGAAGTTCATCCGTGTACTCGAAAGATACGAAGATAACGACATCGCCCTCCGCGACGCTGGTATCGCATACGCAGTAGACCAGATCACTGATCTTATCGCAGAAGGTGTTGACGGAATCCACCTTTACACAATGAACAACCCGTACATTGCGCACAAGATATATGACGCAGTTCAGAACCTTGTAGCAGCAAAGGCTAACGCCTGCTGATCAGATAACAGGAGATAACTTATATAGACAAACAGCACGACTTATCGTTTCATGATAAGTCGTGCTGTTTTTATTACTATGAAAATCATTTATGGCATTCTGTAATTATGTATTCGGTTTCGCCGTCTTCATTAACTGATGAGTCTGAGATGTATGAAAGAGTGCTGCCGTCTGATGAAAGAATGATTTCGCGGCAGTTTCCGCCGTATTCTCCTGTGCTGGTTACGAAACGGATCTTGTGATCGCCCTCTTCGGTTTTTGTCTCATCAAAATAGGATACGCCGCTTTCGAATCCGTCCTCACCTGATGCAGATACCTTGTATGGTTTGTCTCCGCTTCCGTCTGCGAAAGTGATGGTAAATCCGCCGTCAGCAGACTTCCAGGTTCCTTTGAGAAGATCAAAAATCTCACTCTTTGAAAGTCTTACCTTTCTGCCGGATGTGCCGCTTTCTGAAGTTTCTCCGTCAGCCGCGCCTTCACCTTCACCTGATTCGTCTGAGCCTTCACCGTCAGAAGAAGCATTTTCTTCTTCCTTCAGCTGAAAATCGTCAAGATCTCCGAGATATGTACAGCCGTTTTTTTCGCCCTTGTTCGTAAGGAGAAATTTAAATTCCTCGTTTTTAAGATCCTTGACTTTAAGGTTTGTGTTTTCATTCAGTTCAACCTCAGCCATAGTAACAGCACTGACATCTCCCTTTATGGAAACGCTGTTTTTTTCAGAGTCAAAACTGCATTCTATGTTTTCCGTGATCTCATTTTCCTCGGCATCGTACACTTTGACCGTAACATCTTCCGCTTCAAAGTTTTCAATGGCGAAATTGAGTTTGAGCTCCTCTTCCGACTCGGTTGAATTCAGAAGCTTGATGGAAGTCTCATCTTCTTCGTAAATAACGTTATCTGCGTATTCGTACTTAGTCCCATCCTCCTTGCCGCATCCGGTGAGGGATGCAAGAGCAAAAACAGATGACAGCATTATAATTAACAGTTTACGTTCCATAGCATAACTCCCCTTATCATAAATCGTTCCGGAACTACAGTAATTTTACTGCTGTTAAGATCCGGTGATTTAAGAAAAGCACAGATAAATACAGATCCGTGCTGCACCCGTACTTGATTATGTATAGATTATAACATATTTTTAATTATAAAACAAGCGTTTTCACCAAATTTTCATTACTTTATATTCTTCAGCTTCCACGGCACTCTTAAGCACCTCATCTGCAACATCAGCACTTAAAGTAACTACTGCCTTTTTCTCCTCATGACTTGCAGAAGCGCTTTCCACTCCTTCAACCGCTTCAAGAGCCTTCTTTACATGAGCCTCACAGCGAGGGCACATCATTCCTTCGATTTCAATAGTTTTTGTCATAGTTTTTTCCTCCGTTTTCATTTCTCCGGTCAGTTCTTTTCCGGAATAATTCTGTTTTATTTTTTTATCATGACTGTCATCATGAATTTTAACAAGATTCAGTCTGAGAGCATTCATACAAACGCAGAAACTTGAAAGTGCCATCGCAGCTGCTCCATATGCCGGTTTCATTTCAATACCATAAAGTCCCATCGCTAGCGGGATGCAGAATGCATTGTAAATAAATGCCCAGAAAAGATTTTCGTGAATGTTTCTTATAGTGGCACGGCTGAGTCTTATCGCAGCGGAAACATCAGTAAGTCTGTTTTTCATTATTACTATGTCAGCAGCATCAACTGCAACATCTGCTCCTGCTCCTATCGCTATACCCGTATCAGCTGTAACAAGTGCCGGAGCATCGTTTATACCGTCGCCGACCATTATAGTCTTTCCCTGCTTTTTCAGAATATCAACACATCTTGATTTTCCGTCAGGAAGAACTCCTGCGACAACGTCATCCACTCCTGCCTCAGCGCCTATAGCTGCAGCTGTGCGTTCGTTGTCTCCGGTTATCATCACAACACTGATGCCCATGCCCTTAAGTTCCCTGATAGCTTTGGCTGAATCTTCCTTTATTGTATCTGCCACTGCTATAAGACCGATATATTCATTATTCCGCATAAAAAGAAGCGGAGTTTTTCCTTCTGAAGCAAGCGTATCTGCTTTTTCACGTATTTCCGCCGACAGTTTTACTTTTTCTGAAATGAATTTCAGACTTCCGCCTGTAAGTATATTGCCTTCAAGCTTTGCAGTGAGTCCGTTTCCGGGAAGTGCTTTAAAATCAGTTACTTCTGTGACTGTAAGTCCTTCCGCCCTTTCGGTAACTGCTTTTGCAAGCGGATGTTCACTTTTTGCCTCAAGTGATGCAGCCAGTATAAGCAGTTCTTTTTCAGAGATCTTTTCCGGAATTATATCGGTGACCTTCGGTTTTCCCTCCGTTACGGTGCCGGTTTTGTCAAGTGCCGCTATTCCTGTCCGGCCCGCCGCTTCAAGAGATTCTGCAGTTTTGTAGAGAATACCGTTCCTTGCACCTACTCCACTTCCCACCATTATTGCAACCGGTGTGGCAAGTCCCAGCGCACAGGGACAGCTGATAACCAGTACGGAAATAGCTCTGGCAACAGCAAATCCGGTTTCCTTTCCTGCCAGCATCCATCCGGCAAATGTCAGCAAAGACAGACAAATAACTGAAGGTACAAATATTCCTGATACTTTGTCCGCAGTTCGTGCAATAGGTGCCTTGGTCGCTGATGCATCGGAAACTGTCTTTATTATTTGAGAAAGAGTTGTATCCTCACCTACTCTTGAAGCACGGCAGCGTATATATCCTGAAGTATTTACAGTTGCCGCCGAAACAGGAGAACCTTCTTCCTTATCCACCGGAATGCTTTCACCGGTGAGTGCAGATTCATCAACTGATGACGAACCGAAAACGACCACCCCGTCAGCCGGAATTTTCCCGCCTGGTCTTACGGCAAAAATATCTCCGGGTTTTAATTCAGAAATGCTTACTTCACGCTCCTCACCGTTTTCATAAAGCACAGCTGTTTCAGGACGGAGCTTTACCAGTCCCTTAAGAGCGTCCGTAGTACGTCCCTTTGAAACTGCTTCAAGCAGTTTTCCGACAGTTATAAGTGTCGGAATCATAGCAGCGGATTCGAAGTAGAGATTCATTCCGTACTTCATAACTGTCTCATGGTCCCCGCTTCCCTGTGCAAGTATCATAGCAAAGAGTTCGAAAAGAGAATATCCGAAAGATGCTCCTGACCCGAGTGCCACCAGCGTATCCATGTTCGGAGCACCGTGGAGGAGCGATCTTACACCGCTTATGAAAAACTTTGAGTTTATCATCATTATCACTATTGCAAGGAGCATTTCAAACACTCCGAGAAATACGTGATTGTCAAAAGCAGCCGGTGCGGGGAACCCCCACATCATATGCCCCATTGAAAAATACATTAATACAATAAGTACGATACCTGAACTTATAAGTCTTTTTTTCATTTTCGGAGTTTCGGTATCCTTCAGTATTTCTTCAGTCCCGTGACTGCTTTCATCCCGTGAACTGCCTTTTCTTGAAGCTCCGTAACCTGCTTTTTCAACATGAAGCTCCGTAACCTGCTTTTTCAACAGCCTTTATTATATCTTCCGCAGAAGCCGTACCTTCCACTCCCATGGAATTTGTAAGCAGACTTACAGCACAGCCGGTTACTCCCGGCACTGAAGACACAGCTTTTTCCACCCTTGTGCTGCAGGCGGCACAGCTCATTCCGGTAACATTATACTGTTCCATAACAGCTCCTTTCCAGTTTAATCAGTGTTTCCTGAAATTCGTTGTAACTGTATTTACCAGTAACCGATAATTTATCATAACGCTGTAAACGGATTTTGTCAATAGGTTCAGCATCAGACCATGGTACTGTCTGCAGGAAAAACTGTCACCGCACAGCTTGGTTAGCTTTATCTAACTGTATAAAATTATAACATCCATCCTCTGTCGTGTCAATAGCGGAAAGTTATAAAAGTATACAAATTTCGCACAATATCAAGAATACAAATACATCTTTCGTCAATAACTATAAATTTTATTCAGATACAGATTGACTTTTTAAGCAGTTTAAGCTATACTATAATTGTAAAGTTAAATACGCCATGTGCGGTGGTGCAAATAATCTGATAAAAATTTGTACCATAGACAAATCACAGGAGGGATTGTATACCTATGACGTGTAC
>CADAPI010000070.1 GCA_902789705.1 uncultured Ruminococcus sp. | reverse complement strand
TATCAACGCTATTTCACCGGACAAGGACGTTGATGCTTTCCACCCTGTAAACGTAGGAAAGATCATGATCGGCGACTACGCATTCCTTCCGTGCACACCTGCAGGCGTTATGGAACTCATCGACAGCACAGGCGTTGACATCGCCGGCAAGTCGTGCGTAGTGATCGGCAGAAGCAATATCGTAGGCAAGCCTATGTCAATGCTCCTCCTCCACAGAAGCGGTACAGTTACCATCTGTCACTCAAAGACAAAGAAGTTACAGGCGACATGGTAAAGGAAGGCGCAGTAGTTATCGACGTTGGTATCAACCGTCTTGAAAACGGCAAGCTCTGCGGAGATGTAAACTATGAAGAAGCGGAAAAGAAAGCCGCATTTATCACACCTGTACCGGGCGGCGTAGGACCAATGACTATAGCAATGCTCATGAAGAACACTCTTACAGCTGCAATGATAAAGAACAATTTAATGTAAGGATCATCAGCCGGAAACAGATAAACGGAGGTAACTTAAAATGTCAACAATACTTTTAGCAGGCGGTGCCGGTTACATCGGCTCCCACACCGCAGTGGAACTTTTAAACGCAGGATACGACGTTATCGTAGTCGATAACTACGCAAACAGCTGTCCGGAATCGATTAAGCGTGTTGAATCAATTACCGGAAAGTCAGTAAAGCTTTACGAGGCTGATGTAAGCGACAACGCAGCTATGGAAAAGATCTTTGCGGAAAACAAGATCGATGCTGTTATCCATTTCGCCGGACTCAAGGCAGTAGGCGAATCAGTTGCAATGCCGGTCGCATACTACAGAAACAACATCGACACAACACTTACTCTTCTTGAAACAATGAGTAAGTTTGATGTAAAGAACATCATTTTCAGCTCATCTGCAACAGTATACGGCGAAGCGAACAAGGTTCCGTACCTCGAAACAATGCCTCGCGGTGCCTGCACAAATCCGTACGGCTGGACAAAGTCAATGATGGAACAGATATTCGAGGACGCTGCAAAGGCTGACGAAAAGCTTTCAGTTGTTCTCTTAAGATACTTCAACCCGATCGGCGCTCACGAATCAGGAAGAATAGGTGAAGACCCGTCAGGAATACCGAACAACCTCATGCCGTATGTTACACAGACAGCAGTAGGCAAGCGCGAATGCCTCACTATTTTCGGAAACGACTATCCGACAAAGGACGGCACATGCACACGTGACTACATCCACGTTGTTGACCTTGCAAAGGGACATGTCAAGGCTATCGACTACATCCTCGCCAACGATAAAGTATGCGAGATCTTCAACCTCGGTACAGGTACTCCGTACAGCGTAACCGAGATCGTCGAAACATTCGAACGTGTAAACAACATCAAGGTAAACCACATCTACGGCGCAAGAAGACCGGGCGACCTCGCTGAATGCTACGCAAACGCAGACAAGGCTCTTAAGGTCCTCGGCTGGAAGACAGAAAAGACACTCGAAGACATGTGCCGCGACTCATGGAACTGGCAGAAGAACAATCCGGAAGGTTACGGTAAGAAGTAATTTAATAAAGAATACTGATCCGGCACGGGCAGCAAAACAGTATTTCTGCCCCGTCCCGATTACACTATAAAAAATAAAAGCTCTGCGAGCGGTTTTTATTGATCCGCTTCGCAGAGCTTTTGCTTTTGTACTAAGGAAACGCTGATTTATTCATAAATCAGCGGGGGCTCCGGGGCGAAGCCCCGCAAATCCCACCTCCGGAAATCCGGCGAAGCCGGATTTCCGATTTGATCAGTGTTTCCTTAAAGAATTATTGATCAGAACTTAGTGATCTTCTTTGAAATGTACTGTCTGATAGTAGCAAGGTCAGTAAGAGCGATCTTGCCGTCCTTGTCAACGTCTGCATTCTTTGCAGCATTGCCTTTAAGTTCCTTCTTGTCAACAAGACTTAGTGAAAGAACTGAAAGGTCTGTTACGTCGATCTTGCCGTCGCAGTTTACGTCACCTAAAATTGTTGAATCGTTTGTGGCTGTAGGTTCTGTCTCCGGTTCATCCTTGCCGCCCGGATTTGTTTCTGTTTTTGTAGTAGTAACAGGTGCCGGAGAAGCTTTCTCAGGTTCTGTTGTAACAGGCTTAGGTGATTCTGTCGGCTTCGGTTCAGTTACCTTAGGCTCGGTTACCTTAGGTTCAGTAGCCTTCGGCTCTGTAACTGCTGGCTTCGCTGTTGTAACAACAGGATCCTTTGAAGGAGCAGTTGTCGGTGCCGGCTTCTTTGTAGGCTGTGCTGTCGGAGCAGATGTTCCGTCAGGTTCTGTACCGTAAACGAGTTCGCCGTTGTAGTAAACAGGAATATATTCTGCTACAGCACCATTCTTTTCGTCTGTGTCCATAATTCCCTTGTTTGAAGGGTCGTTTGATGCATCCCAGCCGCTGCCGTAGTTAGGAAATACCATTGCAATAAGGAATTCGCACTGATGTCTGCCTTCTGAGATAGGCATTGCTATCTTTCCGTCAGGCATTGTTACTTCAATGTAGTAGATGTTGCCCTTGTACTGCTTGAGTCCTGAGATCTCAGCACCCTTGACGCCTTCGCCGGCATACATGGCACTCTGGTCACGGTCACATCTTACAGCAACGTCTTCAGGGTTAAGTCCCTTTTCGATAACTTCTGAAAGGTCAACATAGTAACGGAATGACATGTTGTCCTGAACTCTTGCCGGCCATGCTGTGTGGTTTGTGAACTTAAGGCTTATTGTCGTGCCTGTGTCATCAAGAGTCTTCATGTTTGCTACAACGTAGTATTCAGGTGTTCTTTCTTCCGGTTCAGGGAAGTTCGGGTCTGTCTTGCCGCCGTATTCTGATACCATCTTGCAGAGGAGAGCAGTGAAACCTGCGTTATAGTCTGTAGCAACTTCGTTGTTGATGTAGTTTCCGCGGTCATCTTCGTATGAACCGTCTTCGTTAGGACCGCCTACGAGTGCGCCGTAAAGGATGTGGCGTGATTCTGCAGGTGTATCCATATCGTTCTTCCATGAACCGTGTGCAGTTCTGTGGTGCGGGTTTGTCGGGGAAGTTTCGTCAAGACCTACTACGTAGCATCTGCCGTCCGGGTTGTCACCGAGAATGTAGTTGATCTGAGTTTCATAGAATTTCTTGTACTTTTCCTTGTTGGATGAATCCTTAAGGATAGTGTCAGAAGCAACAGAAGTAATGAAACCGGCTGTTGCGGCATATCTGAGACAGCCCCATGAATCGATATATACGAGACCGCCTTTGAGAGTCTTTGCTTCGCTTGTCAGGTAATCAATGTGCTTCTGAGCCTGCTTGATGTATGTTTCGTCGCCTGTGTTGATAGCGTAGAGGAGCATACCGCCCTGCTGAACGTCATCCCAGCACTGACACCATGAATACTTGAGTGTGTCGCCCTGACCGAGTTCTTTTCCGAGGTTAGGAATGTATGACTTGGCCTTGTCGAGGTAATCCTTGTTGCCTGTTGCAATGTAGAGCCAGTTTGCAGCGTAGAAAAGTTCATCATAGAAGTGGCTTGAACGGTAGAATCCTGATGCGTCACTGTCGTTGTAGTCAGCGTCGCTCTTGGCTGTGTCAGCTATCTTGAAGAGGCTTTCAGCGTGCTTGATGTAGCCGTCAGTCTTGGATGACTTGCCCTTGAGTGCAGCAGCACCGGCAGCAAGAGCGGCAGCCATTTCACCGCATACAGCTGAACCTGTACCTGTGTAGTAAGGTCTCTTGTAGTATGAACCTTCCTTAAGTGCATATTCGTAAAGTTCAACAGGTCCCCACCATGTGTGGTCCTCAGTACCGTTACCTACCTGGAATACAGCTTCATCTCCGAGATCGCATGCAGCGAGGTAGTCGAGAGCATATTCGAGGTTGTTCTGGTAGATCTCGTACTGGCCTATCTTTTCGACACCTTCACCGTACTGGTAAAGGCCCCATGCGAGCATTGAAGCTGTGTAAGCCATAGGAAGGTTGAATTTTACGTGGTCACCGGCATCGTACCATCCGCCCTTGATCTCGTCGTCCATGGTACAGTTGCCTTTCCATTCAACTCTGTTCCATTCAGGAAGCTCATTGGCCTGCTGACATTCGTAGAAGTAGAGTGACTGCTGGAGCGCACCTGCATAGTTACCGACGCTTGAAGCAGCAGCGGCATCTGCAGTATTTACAGAAACCGGAGCAGCTGCTGAAGCTGCAGAAGCAACCATTGAAAATGCGAGTACTGAAGAAACGATTCTCTTCATCTTCATTTTTGATATCCTCCTTAAATTTTAAAACCATTAAATAATCACGAACGTGATCCAACTATTTAAATTATCGCATTTATCGAAACCTTTGTCAAGGGGGTGAGGAGCGATAACAGCGAAAAAGCCCGAGTTTCTGAAATGGCATTTTTAAACTGGAACGTGAAAATACATAATATATAAAACAAACGGCATCGTCCTCTGAAATGAGAACGATGCCTTAAGTTTATTCCACCGATTTAAGCGATTCTGCCATATTGATTCGTACAAGCTTTATCTCCATGAAAAGACTTACAATGAAGTTGAAGAGGAAGGTGAGGGCGATGCTGTACAGAAAACTTTCACGCAGTATTTTCGCACTGAAATCCACAAGATCTACTTTGATCTGATCCATGACGAAACGGTGCAGGAATATGCCGGCGCCGGCGCCGACGGCGGTACCCATTGCGGTTAGTGCAAGGTTTTCACGCATAACATATGAAGATGTTTCGCGGTGGAAGAAACCGAGGACTTTTATGGTCGCTATCTCGCGGACACGTTCGGTAATGTTGATGTTCGTGAGATTGTAAAGAACGATGAAAGCAAGTCCGGCTGCGCAGACGATAACAACGAGTACGATGTAATCGAGACTTCCCATCATCTTTCCGAGACGTGTTTTAAGATTGTCGAAGACCATCATCTGCATTACGTGACTGTTTTTCGATACGGCTGCGGAAGCTTCGTTTATATCCATGTCTTTTCTGAAATTAAGAAATGCACAGTTAAGTTCCGTTTCCGTGTCCAGCTGCTCGTTCATGGTTCCGATGCCGAGAAAGACAACGTTATATACATGGTTTTCAAATATGCCGGTGACTTTAACATTCAGTTCACGCATATCCTCGTCACGGAGTTTCATCATGCCACCGACCTGTATGCCGTAGCGGTCAGCTATGCTGTGACTGATAACAGCTTCACCTTCTGACGGTGCTTTGAGTTTTTTTCCTTTCATATCGCGGAGCACGAAGTAATTATCCATGTTCTCAAAACTTTCTGCGGCATAAATGGTAACACTCTTGACCTTTTTTCCGTACAGAAGATCCCATGATCCGGTGTAGAGCAGAGTATGGTCAGTCGTGTTTTCCGCGAGGGTCGTTTCAAGATCTTCCGGCATTTCCGTGCCCGTGTTTCTCAGAACTGCAGATGCGTCTGCTACCTGTATCTCATCGTACTGGGTATCGGCAAATCCTGCGATGGAATCCTTTAATCCGAATCCGGTGATGAGCAGGGCAGTGCATCCGCCGATGCCGAGTATCATCATGAACAGCCTCTTTTTATAGCGGAAGATGTTTCTTATTGATACCTTGTGGAGAAAGCTGATATGGTTCCAGATAAAACCGATGTACTCAAGAAGGACTCTCTTTCCCGGTTTCGGAGCTTTCGGCCTCATCAGTTCCGCAGCTGTTTCCGAGAGCTCGGCACGGCAGCTTGACCATGTAACACCGACTGAGCACAGAAGTGATACGGTAAGTGCGATAACAGCAAGATCGCGGCTGAAAATATAGCGTACAGGCAGAGGAAGATACATAAGTGTGTACGTCTTCCAGATGATCCTCGGGAACAGATAGCTTCCGGCTGCGTAGCCGCCCGCGCATCCGATCACAGCTGCAAGTCCGGAGTAGAACATGAATTTTCCCATGACCGTTCCTTCGGAATATCCGAGAGCTTTCAGTATACCTATCTGCGTGCGCTGATCCTCGACCATACGGCTCATCGTTGTCATACAGACGAGAGCAGCTACCAGTATGAAGAATACAGGAAATACCTTTGCTACCTGTGCTACTATATCGGAGTCGCTTTCAAAGCAGGCGTATCCGATGTTTGTATTTCTGTCAAGCACGTATGTTTCAGCTTTCTGAAGCTTTGCAAGTTCCTTTTCGCCTTTTTCAATCTCGGCTTTACCGTCTTTTATCTGTTTTTCGTAATCAGCGAGCGAGGTCTCATATTCTTTAAGACCGTTTTCATATTCAGCATACGCGGAATCGTACTGTTCCTTTCCTGATGCGTACTGTTCCGGCATGACATCCTTTATTTTTTCAAGTTCTTCAAGCTGTCTGTCAAGTTCAGCTTTTCCGTCATCAATTTTCTGCTTCGCCTCATCAAGCTGCTGTTTTCCTTCATTACGCTTATCCTCAAATTCGGCTTTGCTGTCATTCAGTTTTTGTTCCGCTTCCTTGTAGATCTTGTCAGACTGCAGCTTAGCGCGGGAATCGGTCAGGCTTTCCCACTGCTTTTCTCTGCCGTCCATATATTCTTCATATTCATCGGAATATATGGTATGATCCTGATCAAAACGTATGTAGGCTTCAGTGTAAACTTCTATATTGAAGGCTTCCTTCGGCAGATAGACAAAAGTCTTTATCTCACCGTTGCCGAGAGATGTGTTTCCGCGTTCAAAGTTGATGTAAAGAGGGGAGTCAGCAAGTCCGACTACGGTAAATGTGTTTGTTTTAAGTCTGTTTTTTACCGAATCAGGATTGCTGTCCGCAAGAGTGATCTGACTTCCGACCGTGGCTTTTCCGGTTTCAGCGATGCACTCATTTTCGTTCTCAGGCATTCTGCCTTCCGTGAGTTTTATACTGTTTACACCTTCCGTCAGGGAATGTGCCTTCACTACATGTTCGTTAAGTCCGGCTCTGATAAAATCAAGGCTGTACGCACCTTCCGCGAACCTGACATCTTTCTGCTTACGGAAGAAATCAATATCTTCTTCCTGCCATCCGACTGCGGAAAGCAGTCTGTAGTCGTAGAACTGCTGCTCTTCAAGGAAACGGTTTATCGTATCGATCATTGCAGGAGTAGTTATTCTTACTCCCGTGAAAAATCCGACTCCGAGAGCTATTATAGCCATTATGGCGAAAAATCTTCCGAAGGTACTGCGTATCTCGCGCAGCGTGTTTTTTACTATGGCACTTCTCATAGCATCACCATTCTATAGCATCGATATCTGCCGGTTCGTCGTTTATGCGGATGTCTGAAACCGTTCCGCTTTTTACAGTGATAACGCGGTCGGCCACAGGTGTTATAGCCTGATTGTGAGTTATTACTATCACCGTCATTCCTGTTTTGCGGCAGGTATCATGAAGAAGTTTCAGCACGGATTTTCCGGTTGCGTAATCAAGCGCTCCGGTCGGCTCGTCGCAGAGCAGAAGCTTCGGATTTTTTGCAAGTGCTCTCGCGATAGCAACACGCTGCTGTTCGCCGCCGGAAAGCTGGGAAGGGAAGTTCTTCATACGTTCAGCAAGACCAACCTGTCCGAGTACGGCCTTTGCGTCAAGCGGTTCCCGGCATATCTGTGCGGCAAGCTCTACATTTTCAAGTGCGGTCAGATTCGGTACAAGGTTATAGAACTGAAATACAAAACCTACATCATATCTTCTGTATGCCGTAAGTTTTCTTCTTTTCAGTGCAGATATCTCGTTTCCGTCAAGAAAAACGCTGCCTTCCGTGAGAGTCTCCATGCCGCCGAGTATATTTAGTATAGTTGTTTTTCCGGCGCCGGATGCTCCGACTATAACACAGAATTCACCTTTGTTAATTTCAAAATTGACGTCCTTCAGGGCATGTATCTCAACTTCGCCCGACTTATACGTCTTTTTTACATTTTTAAATTCTACGTATGCGCTCATGTTATTCCTTTCTTTTTTAAAAGTATATACATATTACAGTATATATGATTTTAAACGATAATTCAATTGAATAATTTAGCTAAAGTTGTTTTTCGGCTGTACATATTCCGCGGCATAATAGACAAAGCTGAAACGGCTGAACATTAAAAGGCCCCTGATATAATAATACCAGAGGCCTGAAATTTTATTGTCTGTTATATCAGAACATCATCGACGGATCGCCGAGTGTCTGTGAAAGCTCGCCCTTGTTTGTGCTGTGGTTGAGAGCCATTTCCTTTGTGATGAGTCCTTCACGTACAAGACGTGCAAGGTCGGAATTGAGTGTGTGCATTCCCTGCGCCTTACCCATCTGCATGGTGGAAACGAGCTGATGGCACTTTTCAGTTCTTACAAGGTTCATGGCAGCGTCTGTACCGATGAGTACTTCAGTTGCTGCAACTCGTCCGTTTCCTGCTGCAAGCGGAACGAGACACTGTGAAATAACGCCGCGGAGAGTTGTCGAAAGCATAGTTCTTACCTGAGCCTGTGCGTGAGGAGGGCAGGCGTCAATGATACGGTCGATAGTCTGCGGAGCACTTGTTGTATGAAGTGTACCCATTACGAGATGACCTGTTTCAGCAGCTGTCAGTGCAAGTGAAATAGTTTCGTAGTCACGCATTTCGCCGACGAGGATGATATCCGGGTCTTCACGGAGTGCTGAACGGAGAGCGGCATTGAAGTCCTTTACGTCTGATCCGACTTCACGCTGTCTGATAGTAGCCATATTCTGAACGTATACATATTCTATAGGGTCTTCAATTGTAAGAATGTGAACCGGCTTTGTGTTGTTGATCTCGTTGATCATAGCAGCAAGTGTTGTTGACTTACCGCTACCTGTTGGACCTGTAACAAGGATAAGTCCTCTTGGTTCGTTACAGAGTGTCTTGAGAACTGCCGGAAGTCCCATTGTTTCAAGTGAAGGAGCTGTTGTGTTCAGAAGTCGGAGAACAGCACCAATCTGTCCCTTTGCTCTGAACACGTTGACTCTGCATCGTGAACCGTCCGGGCTCTGGAGCGCAAAGTCGAGGTCGAAACCGTCATCAAGCTGGCTTCTCTGTTCCTGATTGAGCATTGAAAGAATGAGGTCTGAAACGTCGTTGTCGGTAAGTTCGATACCGCACGGTTCAAGACTTCCGTGAATTCTGAAAACAGTAGGCAGACCTACTGTAAAATGTATATCCGAAGTTTTTCTGCTTCTTGCGATCTGAATGATCTCATATAAATTGTTGATGTTCATCGAGTGATCCTCCCTAATCATAAAAATGTATAGAAATAAATGCGTTATTCTGATCGTTATTTGTATGATCAATAAATTGAATAATATTCATTGTAGCACATTTTTGTGAAAATTTCAAGACTTTAAAGCAAATATGAAGACTGCAGTTTCGGTGCATTTTTCGCATACATCTGATATGTCGATGTTGACTAAACTACGCTTTTGTACTATAATCATATATATAAAACAGGGATTAAAGCCGGTATACACGGCAATATATTTACAGGGGGTTAAAATATGGATCTACAGGCACTGGTTGATAAGTTCAAGGTAATCGCAGGGGTCTATGCGTTCGATATACTGCCGGACGGCAGCTACAGTGAGATACGCATTATGGCGATCAATTCTCTTAACAATATGATGTTCAAGGTCAATCCGGGAGCACCGGACTTTTATCCGGGAGTGCCGCTGCGCAGTTATTTTACCGAGATAAATCTTGAAAATTTCATGTACAGATGTGCTTCGGGAAATGAGCCTTTGTATTCCTATGTAAATGCGTTCGGAATGTGGATCAAGGGATTCTATCTGCCGCTTGACGAGGACGGAAACATCATAAATGAAAAAGGCGAGCCGAATACTTCGCCGCGAACAGCATACTGCCTGTACATAACAACACGTTCTGCGGAAGCAGATACGGATTATATGACGCAGCACTCCGAAGGAGTTTCATCTGCCGTAATGAATATAAGCCTTAAGCTTCATGAAACGCCTAATTATCATCAGGCTATGGCGGCAGCTGTAAATGAGATCAAAAAAGTGTGCGGTTCTGAACGCTGCGCTTTATATACTGTCGATATCAGCAACCAGCACTGTAATTTCATAAATTCTGACGGCGCTAACCGCGATTTCCTTGAAAACTTTGCTGCGGAAATGGGACGTTCACCGTTCGAAGTAGCGATGTCGTGGAACAATATTCTTGAGGAAAGCGACTGTCTGCTGCTTGAGGATCTTGAATATGTAAAAGAACGCGATCTGGTATGGTATGATTCGCTGTGCAGATACGATATAAATAATCTTATACTGTATTCAATTCGCAACAATAACATTCTGGTCGGATTTATCTGGGCTGCCAATTTCGACGTTTCAAAACTGATGCGTATCAAGGAAACTCTTGAACTGACAGCGTTCCTTATTTCATCGGTCATAGCCAATCATCAGATGGTTTCCAGACTTGAAGTTCAGAGTAAAACAGATGGTCTTACACAGGTAAATAACCGCAATGCCATGAACGATTATGTAGATGCGCTCGTTTCCGGTGAGGAAAAACGCCCTGAATCGATGGGCGTGGTTTTCGCCGACCTTAACGGCCTTAAGACAGTAAACGATGACTTCGGACATGATGCAGGCGACAAGCTCCTTGCAAGAGCAGGTTCTCTTCTGAAACTTGCTTTCGGAGATTACGATATCTATCGCGCCGGCGGTGATGAGTTCGTTGTCTTCTGCCCGGAAATAACAAATGAAAAGCTTGATCAGCATGTTGTTCAGCTCCGTTCTCTTGCCGACAGCACACCTGATGTAAGCTTTGCAGTTGGATCTGTTTATGTTACCGGAGAATATGACATCCGAACAGCGATGAATGCTGCGGATGAACTTATGTACAAGGATAAGCAGGAGTATTACCGGAACCATCCTGAAAAAGACAGACGTAAACGTAATAACGTTTAATAAATCGTAAAGCTCGGTCCAGGGCAGAGAAAGCCTACAGGATTCCCGACAGACTTGTAAAGCAGAATAAACTAATGAGCGGTAGCTCATTTACAATCAAAAATGCACTTTCATCGTCAGTTGAAGGTGCATTTTTCTCCTTTTAATTCACTTCGAAAAAATGGAAATGGCAGGCCAGAGCGACCTGCCATTTATGAATGAAATGATTTTATTCGTTCGGTATTTAAGCTGTTCTGTGACTGTTGTAAGTTTCCTCATCTATTTTAGCGATTTTCAGAGCTTTTTCCAGTGGAAAACCTTCCTTTAAAAGGGAATCGACAACCTCTGTTTTGTTTCTTGCTATTTCCACAGCAGCTTTCTCAAACGCAATTCTTTCACGTTCCTCTGCATATTCTTCTACAGCACGACACATATAATCGACCTCCTCGTCAACGTATTTGTATTTTCTTACTGAATTCGACAATGGACCAAAACGGGTGTCGTTCGGGTCTGCTGTCTTAAAATACTGAAGCATCTCTGAAAGTTCAGAACCGTCTTTTACTTCAGCGTTTAAATAAATCTCGTGAACTTTTCTATTCCATTCGATACCATCAATATATGTTTTACTTATATATGTGACTTTCTTTCGTCCGTATTCCTTAAGCGGATTAAACGGCGTTATAAAAATCACATACACCTCCGGTAACTTATCATAATCTTTTTCGCCTTCGCCTTTGGGTACCAGAGACGCGTCGATTATCGACTGATGAAAACGTGATCGCATAGGACCGAAATGAGCTTTATCGCCTACGTTTTGTACTTCTATGTTAAATACTTTTCCAGTGGAATCTTCGCCGATAAAATCGAGTGTCGATGATTTACCAATAAGATTTCTCAGCGCCTGCTGGATGTTACTGTTTATCAGCTTCAGATCCGGAATACCGGTACATAGTCTGGTAACATATTCTGCAGTGTCTTTATCCTGCATAACTACAGAGAAGAAAATGTCATCAAATAATGTGAACTGGCTGACGTTCAAACGTTCCTACAAGATCTTCATGACGGATTTCCATTTTTATTTCTCTACCTCCCATTATACAGTATCTGACCTGCAGAATCAATACTGTATTTACAAATTGCTTTATAAATAATTCCAAAAGAATATTCTTACATGTAAATTATAACATTTTAAAATAGCAATGTCAATACAAAAATGAAATGAATTTACATGGAAGCAACGTAACAGAAAAGGTTGCGGCACGTCAAAGCCGTGCCACAGCTATTGATAGTGCGCCTTTCGGCGCACGATTTAAGATAAGCGACATTAGTGATATCACAAACCGGAAATACGTAAATGATGACAGCGAAGCCCGAACTGCGGACATGACTATGCTTTAAGAACTGATCAGCATTTCCATATATGAAAGTCTTGCGAAAACTATTGATTGATCCTATGAAATATTGTATACTAATAAAGTGTATGGAATTACGCAGAATGGTGCGGAAAAT
>CADAPI010000069.1 GCA_902789705.1 uncultured Ruminococcus sp. | reverse complement strand
TACATTCTTGCACTGCTTTCCCTGTAGTCTGCAACGATCTCATCGTTGTTGCAGTCTTCCCATGTCTGGGCTCTGTCTGTTCCGATCTCTTCAGTCTTGAGTTCCTCGATTACGTCACCGAGAACAGCACTTGCTGTAGGAAGCATGCCGGCACCGCGTCCGTAGAACATTGCACGGTCGATACCGTCACCGAATACCATTACTGCGTTGAAAACGTCATCTACTCTTGAAATGAGGTTGTCATAAGGAACGAGCATTGGCATTACCATAGGAATGATCTTACCGTTTTCAAGCTTCTTCATGCTTGCGATGAGCTTTATGGCAGCGCCGAATTTGTCAGCGAGTTTTACGTCCTTAAGTGTGATAGCTGTGATACCCTGTGTGAATACGCGGTCAGGATAGATGTGCTTTCCTGTAACAAGTGATGAAAGAATGCATATCTTTCTGCATGCATCGTGTCCTTCGATATCTGCTGTAGGATCCTTTTCAGCGTAGCCGAGATCCTGAGCCATTTTAAGAGCATCAGCGAAGTCCATGCTGTCGTTGATCATCTTGCCGAGAATGAAGTTTGTAGTACCGTTGAGGATACCTGCGATACCTGTTATGTCATTGGCAGCAAGACACTTGTGAAGCGGTCTGATTATCGGGATAGCACCGCCGACACTTGCCTCGAAGAAGAAGTTGCAGTTTTTCTCCTTTGCTATTGCAAGAAGCTCAGCGCCTTTCTTTGCAACAAGTTCCTTGTTTGATGTTGAAACGCTCTTTCCCTTCTGAAGGCATGCCTTTACGAAATCGTAAGCGAATGTAACACCGCCCATGCACTCGGCAACAACAGTAACTTCATCATCGTTCAGAATGTCGTTTATATCTTTGGTGAACTTGTCACTGTAAGGACTTCCGGAAAAGTCTCTGATGTCAAGGATGTATTTGATGTCAGCATCTGAACCGACTTTCTTCAGTATGCTCTCCTTGTTCTTATAGAAAAGTTCAACAACACCTGAACCAACTGTACCGTAACCGAGAACTGCTATTTTAGACATAATAAAACTCCGTTTCCCTGCACACGAACCGTGCACAGCTAATTTGACCGTAAAACAATATTATAATAATTAATAATAGTGAATTATTCCCTGTTGAGAACACGCACCTCAACAACTCCGTCCACTGCCTTGACAGAAGATTTAAGATCATCTTCGTTGTAGTTTCCGGAATTGAGTTTAAGAGTCATGGTTATCGGAGCAACCCCGTCGACGGGTACACTCTGATTGAGCGTCATGACATTCGCATCTGATGAATGGATCGCAGAAAGCACATTTGCAAGTACTCCCGGTCTGTCCTTAAGGACAGCGTAAAGAGTGACGATGCGCTGATTATGCTGTTCATCGTAAAGGAAGACATAATCTTTGTATTTGTAATATGCGCTTCTGGATATGCCTGACTGCTTGCAGGCAGCTGCAAGACTCCTGGCTTCCTTGTTTGCAATGGTCTTCTTGACTTCAAGTACCTTTACGAAGACCTCAGGGATAACACGGGAATCTATAACGACAAGATAAGATGAATTTGGTGTATTATCCATAAAATTACCTCGAAATAGTCCATCACACAAACACAGTTGTATTTGTAGCCTTATAACTATAACACAGTAATGCAGTTTTGTCAACCTTTCCGGGGTTAGATTTTACAGTTCACCGGCAGCATTTCTTTGTTCAAAACTTACATGCATGATAAAAACGCTGTATGATTTTCACGAATATTAAATTCTTTCGTTTTTTTCGTACAGTTCTGCCAAAACATCATGAATATCATTGACAATCATTGCTGAATGTACTATAATATAAAATAGTAATATATATCTATTTTATATTAAACAGATATATAAAAATATTATTGATTCGGAGGATTTCAGTATGTCAAAAAAGGAAAAAACTAAACCAGAGGGTAATCATATCGTCGCCGTCGTGATTTATGTTATCGCCTATCTCGCAATGATATATTTTGCCCAGTTTATACTCGGCGGAATGGTTCGCGGAAAAGTTATGCAGCAGTACGCAAACTCACCTGAACTTCAGGTAAAGCTCGCAATGCTTACAGCCGGTGCCGGAACAATAGGACAGATCGAAGTTCTGTTTTCAGCATTCATGGTACTTGCAACAGGTAAAAAGGGATACATCGCCTCAGTATTCTGTAACATTCTGAATACAGCAATAGTTCTTACAATGGCTATCAAGCAGCACAATGTTTCATCTATTCCTGGATTTATAGTACCTATCTCATCTGTAGTACTCTGCACTATCATTCACGTATTCGCAAACAAGATCTCACAGAAGTCTCACGAACTTTCAAAGAGCTACGAACAGCTCATGGAAACAAACCGCATCATCAAGGACAAGGACGAAAAGCTCTCATACCTTGCTTACTACGATGTTCTCACAAGCCTTCCTAACAGACACCTTTTCATCGAAAAGATGGATGAATCTATCGTAAACAACGCAAACATGCCTTTCACAGTTATTCTCTGCGACCTTGACAACTTCAAGATGATCAACAACACATACGGAAGCTCATCAGGTGACGTTCTTCTTGCAACTTACGCCGAAAAATTCAAGAATCTCTGTGACGATTCAACATTTCTCGGAAGAATCGGAGGAAACGAATTCGGATTTATCATTCAGGGCAACAACTCGGAAGCAAACATTCTCAACTTCATCGAAAAGGTACAGAACGTTCTTTCAGAACCTGTTCAGATCGGCTCAGATGTTATTTCATCAACTGCAAGCTTCGGTATCGCTTCTTATCCGAACAACGCTGTTTCTTCATCAGAAATTCTTACATGCATCAACAGCGCTGTTTCATACGCTAAGTCAAACGGCAAGAACAGACCTTGCTTCTATGAACAGTACTGATAAATAACGGAGGATCAAACTATGTCAGAAAAGGAAATACAGAAAAAAACCACCTCGATGGATATAATCGGGCCTATAATTTATATTATTATTTACGTTATCGTCACACTTTTCCTCCCGAAGATCGGACAGCTTGAAGGTCCTCTTCAGGGTATCATTGCACAGCTTCTCCTTCTCTTCTCTGCATTTGCAGTAGTTGCTTTTCCGCGCTACGGTTATTTTGCAGCCGTTGGTGCTAACGCTTTCCAGATCTTAATGACCGGTATGGCAACAGCACGTGCCATCAGGAACGGTCAGAACTCAACCGCTCTTACAGGTCTTATCTCCTGCGTTGCTACCATCATTCTTGCTACTATCATTCACATATTCTACAGAAGAATCGTAAAGAACAATGAAGAACTTCTGAATGCCAACAGAATTCTCAAGGCTAAGGACGAAAAGCTTACTTACCTTGCTTACTACGACATTCTTACAAGTCTTCCTAACAGACAGCTTTTCATTGAAAAGATCGATGAAACAATCACTGCATCACAGCCTTTCACAGTTATCGCAGCAAACATCGACAATTTCAAGGACATCAACAACGATCTCGGCAATAACGCCGGCGACGCTGTTCTCTGCTCTTACTCCAAGAAACTCAAGAAACTCTGCGGCAACTCCATTTTCCTTGCAAGGATCAACGGTGATGAGTTCGGTTTCATTCTCTTCGGAAACGAAACTGAAAGCGGAATACTCAACTACATCGATACTATCAAGGAAGTTATTTCTGAGCCTATCAAGTTTAACGACGTCAAGCTCAACATCACAATGAGCTATGGTGTTGCTATATATCCACTTAATGCCACTGATTCAACAGAAATTCTCAAGTGCGTAAGCAGTGCGCTTTCTGTTGCCAAGGCAAACGGTAAGAATACACACTACTTCTTCAACAACTCGATCAGAATGTGATAACATCTGATCTGACTACTCTGAAAAGAACACGGCCATAAATCCACACCTGATTCGGTCGCTTGCTTTTCAGGCACAGAAATAACTGGAAAGGACAAAAACTATGGAAATTGCAAAATTATATGAAACTGCGGCCGAGAAACTTGATAAAGCAATTGAAGTATGCGAAAAATCCAAGATCAATCTTACATCCATTACTGTAATTGCCGCATCTTCCGGTAATATTTACTGCGCACCTAACTGGAAGAGACTCAACGACGCTTTCGAAGAAGAAGAAACACATTCCGAAGATGAAGCGCTTGCAAAAATGCTTCTTGCTGGTGAAACTGCAGTTGAACACATCGTAACACTCGATGCTAAGACAAAGCTCCCTGTCGATCCTTATCAGAAGTGTCTTGAACTTCTCATAAAGATCAACAGCGAAAACGCTAAATGCAGCATACTTCAGGGTAAAAACTCAAAGGTTGTTCTTACTTCCGTAAACAGTGACATCGCCAAGTTCGCTGAACAGATCGCATCTGAGGAAGCAAAGAAAAAAACAGTTGAAAATGCAGCACCGGCACCTGCTCAGAACGCAGACCCGAATGCCGAAGCTGCTCCTCAGCAGCCTGTTACTCAGGGTTCAGGTGAACCGGAAGGAAGTGCTGCTCATGCAGGAATCGATGCTTCCGGACTTCAGATGATATTTGACGACTGGGAGTCATCTGCTGACAAGCAGGACGGAAATGAAAGCAAGCCTTTCAACGGACAGTCACTTTCAAGCAGTCAGGCTGACAAGGCTGAAGTTATCAACCAGGTTCAGAACATGGCTAACAACGGATACCCTGGCGGCCAGATGCAGAACGGTATGTATCAGCAGCAGCAGCAGAACATGAACGGTGGCCAGATGCAGAACGGTATGTACGGCGGTCAGGGTATGAACGGCATGTACGGCGGTCAGATGCAGGGCGGCATGTATCAGCAGCAGCAGAGCATGAACGGCGGCCAGATGCAGAACGGTATGTACGGCGGTCAGGGCATGAACGGCATGTACGGCGGCCAGATGAACGGTATGTACGGTCAGGGTATGAACGGCATGTACGGCGGTCAGATGAACGGTATGTACGGCGGACCTATGAACGGTATGTACGGCGGCCAGATGTACGGACAGCAGAGCATGTACGGCGGTCAGGGCAGCGCATACGGCCAGCAGCCTAACGGTGGCAGACAGAGTCTCTATCTTAACCCGGCAGCTGCACAGGGCGCTCAGGGCGTTCCTGGTCAGCAGAGCGTTTACACAATGCAGGGTTCAGCTACTTCATCTTACCGCAGCAAACTTCAGGCTCCTGTTCATTCATCAGTAGTCAACACACAGTCCGTTTCAGTATACGGCACTAACATTGGTGAAGGCGACAACAACGCCATCTTCAAGGACAGACTTGCTGACATCCTTAATTCATCATCAGCAGCCGGTAAACCGGACGAAAATGACAAGACTGAAGTCATGATGAGTGCAAGAGAAAAGAAGAACGCAGCAAAGAAAGACGCTAAACATCACTGATTGATTGTTTATAACGAATTACACTTAAACGCCGGAACGCGATGTTCCGGCGTTCTTTTTGTATTCAGATAGGGAGCGTGAAAGCACGGACTTCTTAAATCACAGTGAGGGGTACAGGGCGAAGCCCCGTTTTTCCTCCTCCTGCAAATCCGGCGAAGCCGGATTTGCTTTCCATAAAAACAAAAAGGCGTTACAGGAAATATTGCTCCTGTAACGCCTGTGATTATTTTATTTCATGTGAATCCTGTCAGATCACTCTTCTCCGTCCTTTACCTCGTCAGGTGACGGCATTTCAACATTTTCGATACCCTTGGTCTGCTTGAGCTTAGCCTTACGAGCCATAGCAGCTTTCTCTGCTTCCTCAAGAAGTTTCTTTTCCTTCCTGATCTGTTCAGCACGTGCCTTACGCTGAAGCTGTTTAGCCTTTTCTTCCGCTTCTCTGATAGCAGCCTTGTTCTTGTTGATGTCTACCTGCATCTGAACATTGATGAGGTTTTCATCAAGCATCTGCTTTTCGAAAATGATTGATACTGAAATATCATCACGGCTTCCGGCATTTGTTCTTCTGATGAAATTCTTGTTTATTCTTGATTTGAGAAGTTCAATGTCATTCAGCTGACTTGCGAGCAGACAGTTATATTCTTCAAAACTTTCGCGGTTTGAGAAAGAAGTATAAAGTCCGTCTGTTGAAAGGATGATTGCAAGAGGCTTCTCATAGCTGTAAAAATAATTGAACATTTTTATAGCATTGGAATTACAAAGTGAAGAAGTAAGGTTCGCCGGACAGCTTTCATCATCAATAATAGGCATGTAGGCCTCGCCGCACTGCTTGATAACAACGAGACTTCCGTCCCCGAGCTGCATTCCGAAACTGAATGTATCTGTAAGGACAGCCACCAGCAGAGTTGAACCGTAGATTGATTCGATCTTGATCGTGGAAAGTTCTTCATCAGTAAGCTTTTCACGTTCCTCCTGTCTTACAGGATTGTTACGGTAATGTTCATTTACAACGTCATACCAGTTCTTGATAATGAATTTCTGGATCTTGGTTATAAGATGATCAGGATCATCCTGGAACTTTCTTTTAAATTCTCCCGGATCGGAACAGAATTCCTCCACAGCTTTTATTGCAACATCAACACCTGCTTTTGAACCGATGTCACTTCTGAAGTGTTTCTTGCTGCCGTGTCCGTCAGCAACAGCCGCAATAGCATAGGTGTCCGTCGTCTTGTAAGCTGCGTAGTCCTGGCACACTGTATCACTCTCAACGTGACTTGCACCACGGACAGCTTCGCTTAATCCGATGTACATTATTGACTCATCCCTCTTTTCTTAATCAATTCGAAACTTCTTGATTACCATCCTGAGTCGAATGGTACGTCCTTAGGGAATTCGTCTGAATCTACAATGTTCTTGATCTGTTCAGCAAGCTGTTCCTGCTTTTTGTCAAGAACGTCAACATCGTTAAGATCGCGGAGAACGTCATCGGCAAGAGTCATACTCTTACTTCCGATCTGTGAAGATGTAACTGCGATCTTCTTGATGAGCTGAGCAAGCTGACCGCCTGAGTAAGCATGAACAACAGTGTCAGGCGATGTTGTAAATTCAGCAAGCATATCGTCGTTTGCTTCCTTGCCGATACCCAGAGCAACTTTAAGTCCGTATCTGTACCAGCTGTTCACCTGAAGCTTTCTGAGTCCTGCCTTGTAGTCATCTGTAGGATAACCGTCTGTCATAAGGAAAATAACAGGGGCGAATGAAAGTGAAGGTGAATTAAGGAATTCTGATCTTGAAAGCTTTCTGTTGAGCTCCTCGAATGTCATGCCAAGGTCTGTGATACCCTTTGCTTCGAGTCTTGCCCATTCAAATTCTTCTACTGAGATCGGTTCCGGATACATCCATGCACATCCTGTTGAGAATGTGAGAACTGCGATCTTGATATCTGTATCGGCTTCACCGATGCTTCTTATTTCAGGCATAAGCTCTTCCATTGCTGTGTTGAGCTCACCCATTTTTGTTCCCTTCATACTGCCTGATGTATCGATAAGGAAAAATATTACAAGACTTTTTCTTGACACGCCTGTAGCGCCAAGCGGATCGTCATCATCAAAGTCCATTAACTCTTTTGCTTTAGTGCTGAAATCTTCCATGGTAACTTAATACCCCTTTCTATAATTCGATATTTACCCCGCCTATATCAGCTGAAACGCCGGCCCAGAGTGGGAATCCCTTTCCTGAACCAACTTCATGAATTGATCCGTCAGGCATCTTGACCTTCCATACCTTGTCGGACATGTTCTTGATACCAAGTACACCCTTCTGGATCTTGTTTTCAACAACTTCCCCTACGACTGTGCTGAAATCATCTGAACCAGGTACTGCATCACACATATAGATCTTTCTTCCCACGTAGATCGGTGTTCTGTAGTCACGGTTGCTGAACTTGAGTGTTGCGTATTTTCTGCCGCATCTTCTGCAGATAAATGTATTGTTTTCGCCTTCATCGTATGCTGAAGTGAAAGTTGTTCTTCCGCAGTAGCACGGCAGGATCTCGGAACGAAGTCGGATGAAAAGCTTCTGCCATTCATTTTCGATGATTCTCTTGTTCGCCTGTGAGATACCTGTTGTGAATGTGAATGTAAATGCCTGTCTGATGTAATTCGGATAGATTCCCCAGAACTTGATAACGTTGTCGTGGATACCCTTTACCGGACGGTTTGTATCGTTGTTAGGGTCAAATACGAATACAGCTTCCTTGCCGTAATGCTTGAGCTCTGCTGTTTCAGTAAGACATACAGTCTTTACTACCTTTTCACCTTCAAGAGGATCGCCTCGGAACAGTAGCTTGAAAAGAACAACCGCAAGTGAGTACTTGTCTGTCTGAACGTCTGGACGGCATACACCGCGGACGATTTCAGGAGCCATGTAGCCCGGCTTGCCGCCGATACCGAAGTTATAGCCGTCAGGAGCGATGTTGTCGCAGTCGCAGACAAGAACATCGCCGTTTGCAACGTTGATGAAGAAACCGCCGTCGTTAAGATCCTGATAACTCTTTCCGGCTCTGTGGAGCTGTCTGAAAGCATTGACTATGTTTATTGCAGCAGTTACAAGAGCGTTGAGGTTCTTGAACTGTACTGTTACTCTGTGAGCTTTTCCTGTGTTAGGATCAACTTCAAGTTTGTACATGTTGAGGATGTCAACGAACGAATCATACTCCGGCGGTCTTAATGTCATAAGATAACCGAAGCTGTCGTCAACGCCCATCTTTGTGAGATACTTAGGCCAGAGGAACTTGTCGCTCGGCGGGCCGTCCTTTATGTTTACTTCAAGGTTCTTTCTGAAGGCCTGCGGATCACGCATCTTGTCCATGTCGTACCACTTGAGAGCATATTTAAGGTTGTTGTATTCAACAAGATAAACTATACCCTGTCCGCCGCGGCCGAGGGTGCTTATAACTTTTAACTCGCCGCCGTATTCCATAGGAATAGTCTGACCTGGCTTAAATTCTACCATTTTCTATCATTCCCTTACTTAATAATTTATTGTTTTCTCACTGAATCGCTTTTTTCAGATCAGCTCAGAGAACCGGAACAATCGCCGGATAAGCTCCGTCAGCAGATCAGTGTTTCCTTATAAATTCAAAATGGATTCCGTTTGTCATGCAGAATTTATGTACGTATGAGTTTTCACGGCACTGGATAGTGATGGCCGGGCAGAAAGCAAATACGTTGCTGCCGATAAACTTGATAGTCTCCGGAAGTGTAACGTCACGGAGTGTTTCGCATCCCTGGAAAGCAGCATCACCGATGCTTGAAACGCTTGAAGGAATAACAATGTCTTCAAGATTTGAGCAGAATGAGAAGGTATCTTCCTCAATTGCTGTGATGCCCCACGGGAGTTCGATTCTTTCAAGTGAACTGCATGAACTGAATGCACCCTTCTGGATAACTCTGAGTGTATCAGGAAGAGTAACGGCACGTAGCTTCTTGCATTCCGAGAATGCGTATTCACCTATTACCTTGCATGTGGAAGGTATTTTTATAGTTTTCAGAAAACCGTATCCGTCAAAGGCAAAGCTGTTTATAACAGTGTATCCTTCCGGGATCCTTACATTAGGGAAAATTTTGTACTTGATAGCGTCAAAAGGTCTGAATGGCTTCTGCTTGACCGGTGGTTCATCCTTTTCAGCCCTGCCGCCGGACGATCTTTCCTGTCTTGCAGGAGCGGCCGCAGGAACCGGATCCGGTTCAGTCTTGATCTCAGGAGTGAATGGCCATCCAAACATGTGTGTAAAGCAGTCAAGAACAAATTCTGTAGCATAAGCAGAAAGGAACATGTCGTTGAGCATGTATTCCCTTGCCTTAACGATGGAAAGTTTCTGGTCAGGCTCATCGAGCATCTGTGTTATTACGTTGTTATTGATAACGTTCTTGATAAGTCGTCTCTCTTTTTCAAGGTCGGGCATGTAGTCATTGAGAATGCCGGTAAATCTTTTTGTGTCCCTGAACAACTCGACTCCGTTTTCTTCTATAATCTTTTTCAGAGCCGCCTTTACTTCGTCTATGTTTTCGAACTGACTGTTCATATAATCCTCCCTAAAAAGATATTATTATAATAATTATAGCATAAAAAATATTAATTGGCAATAGTGAATTGGTGTAAAATGTATAAAACAGATTGTACATTCAACCGGCTTACAGCCGCAAAACTTCTTTAAAGACGATTAAAAAACCCCTGAAAATTCATCGACATTTGACAACAGTTTCCTGCTGTTGTATAATTAAGAAGTAAAAAAATCCGCCTGACAGGAATTGAACCTGCGCACATACGGTCGGAGCGTATTGCTCTATCCACTGAGCTACAGGCGGTCCTACTCCTAATTTAATTATATCAAAAAATCAGTCACTTTTCAACCCTTTTTAGTACCGTTAAAGGCTTTTTTGCCTTAAAGTTTTACGGAGAAGATAGTTGCCCATGAAAAAAAAGATTTTTGTTGTCTCACTTCCGTTTATCATATTTTCAATTTCACTTTTCATCTCAAGGCTTTTCCTGAAATTCATCACAGGCATTCACTATCTTTGTCCTATAAAACTTCTTTCAGGTTTTTACTGTCCCGGCTGCGGCTGCACCAGAGCCGTTCACTTTCTGCTCCGCTTTGACCTTATTAGTTCACTCAGAAGCAACCCGAGCATTCTCCTTATGTGTATTGCCATCGCATTCTGGTACTCGGAACTTCTTTTTAAGGCCTTCGGAAAGAACATAAAACTGTTTCCGCAGAAAAAGGCGTTTTACATTGTGCTGACTATTGCTCTTACCGTCTTCTATGTCATCAGGAATTTCATACCTGTGCTTGAACCGTCATGGAGCTATTAACTGATATACACAGCAAAAACAGCAGTATCGCACAATTGCATGATATCACATTAATCCGGTTAAAAATCATATATGATAAAAACACCTCTGATCCGAAAAGAACCAGAGGTGTTTTTGTTTTTAGTAATTATTCATTTACTTAAGACTGATCATAGTCTGTGATCACTGAGCCTGACTTGCATTCTTAAAGCTCTGAACCATCTGATTCATAGCATTTTCAGCGTCTTCTTCAGTAATTACGCCGTCATCGATCATGTGTTCGATCCATGCAGGATATGTGCCGTCTTCTTCGTATTCAGTGATCGCTGCCTGCGGATCATGGATAAATTCACCCATTTCACCGAAGTAAGGTATAGCAGGTGCCATCATGATACCAACAATAGTGCTGACGATAAGTATGATAAGTGATGTGATAATACCTGCAACGGCAAGACCCTTTCCAGCCTTGCGCTTAGCAAGTGCTATAATTGCGAGAATAAGACCGATGATGGCAAACGGGAAGCCCATGCAGCAGCAGAGGATACCCAGAATACCAAATATAAGCGCAGCGACGCTTAAGCCCTTTGAACCGTTTTCTTCCATTTTCCTACTCCTCCTTATTTAATATTATTTATATCAGAACTCCATTTTGCTCAGATCACTGAGATCATACGGTGTTCTCTGATATACGCAGTAATTCAGCCAGTTCGAATACA
>CADAPI010000068.1 GCA_902789705.1 uncultured Ruminococcus sp. | reverse complement strand
GGTATTATCGGTAAATTTAAGTGTCTTGTCGCCTTCTACCAGTATGCACCAGTAGGCCATATCAGCTGTGCCGACCAGCGGACTGTAGCGTTCAATGGTTACGGCATCGTTTGTCACATTTGTAACAGTGTGCTTTATCGAACCGCTGCCTTCTTCAAGAAGAATGATGAAAAGGCTGTTGTCAGCAAACCATTCATCGGTATACTTTTTCTTTGTTTCTGTAAACAGTTCCTTTGTATTGTCAGAATAACCGAAAGTTCCGTGTGCGTTCAGAAAATCCTCAAACTCCTTCTGACTTTTTATTATCATGTGTCCCGGGTATGTGACATCAAGATCGCTGGTTCTGATATATTCGGCACTGAAATGGTCAGCGTTACTATCTGGTTCTTCCGGAGTGTTGATTTTCGGATCGCCGTGAAGTACAGGATGAAGAAGGAGTTCCTTTATGCGGCAGAGGTCGAGAATATTGATCCTGCCGTCTTTGTTTAAGTCAGCTGCGCCTGCGTCCTTAAGTGATGTTTCTGATCCGATAAGCCAGTTTTGAAGCATGACTGCATCGAGTATACTTGTTTTTCCGTCGAGGTTTATATCTCCTGCGGTATCATTAAGTATGATTTTCCTCGCGCCGTCAGTTATAACGCAGTCTGCCGAGAGGGTCTTGATTACTTCCTCATTGCCGAATGTTTTTGCAAGTTTCCATGATACCGTAGCAGGGCCGTCGACCTCCGGAAAGTAAACATTTATGGTGTTTATTCTTCCGCCTTCGAGCGGAACGGCACTTACAGGACTGCAGTCAAAGCTTCCGTAGTTTCCTAAAATACCGCCTTCAGTATTGTGACCGAAGTCTGTCCAGCCGTAAGGAGTTCCCGCGTTGCTTTCCATGCAGAAAGTGAGGTAGCTGCCATTGTATACAGCGACATCGCCGTTTTTTTCTTTATAATTTTCAAATTCAGTCATGCAGTCAGGAACCCAGGCGTGAAGATCAGTTTCGGTAATCTCAAGCTTGTCACTTACGTTAAACACGTATTTCGGCTGAATGCAGTCGGTAAGTTCAAGAGTCTTGTCACAGAATCTTACGCAGAATTCTCCGGCTTTTGTGCCCTTGTAAACTGCGGTTTCAAACTGAATATGCGACGGCATATCCGGATCTTCATACTTGAATGTATGGTGATAAAGTTCCGTTGTAACTGCACCGTGTTCTTCTGTGACCTTGTCCCCGTCTTCAACAAAAGAGCTTTCAGCTATGGAATATCTTTCTTCGTCCTCTTCAGTTATCTGTTCTGTGAAAAGAACGCATAAATATCCGTCTTCGATATGGGTGGCACCGTATCTGTTGCGGAACTCAAGTGCTGATTTAAAGTCTGTCGGCACCCACTTCGGGAGTTTTACTGCATCAGCCTTTTCCTCTGCAAATACTGCAGGAACGTCATATGCTGTAATTCCTGCCGATGAAAGAGGGATAAATGCTGTAAGTACTGCCGTGGCAAAAGCCAGTGTTTTTCCTGTTTTCATAATGTTCACCTTCCGTTTCTTTTTTCAGTCCTTTTATGTGCGTCACTGATGATCATATCTGTATCTACTCTGATTATATCATTTACTGCAGATGTATGCAATGAAAATCAGAATATCCCGGAAACACTGATCAGACCGGAAATTCGGATTCGACGTATCTCCGGGTGAGGAGAATGCGGGGGTTCGCCCCGTGCCCCACACTGATTTATGAATAAATCAGCGGTTCCTTATATCTATAATAACAACGTTCAGATGGTTTTATTACACTTTTTCACAGAGAAATTTATGAACATTTTGTGAATGATACAAATGTATGATCTGTCGTCCGGATCTTCGGCCTGACCGTGGTTTAATGAATATGTACGGTGCTGTGATGAATATTTCTGTAAGTTATCATATGGTTATCACATTAAAGATTAAAATTATAAACAATGGACCAAACAGAGAGGAAGTAATGAAATCATGTATGACAATAATAACAACAGCAACGATCAGTACAGCTACAGTTATGATCCTGCAGGCGGAATAAACAGTCCTGATACACATCATCACGGAGCAGACCACACAGCTGAACCGTCAGGAAAGAGGCACGGTGCAGCGAAGGTGTTCAAGTCATTTCTCCTTGTATTATGCATGGCTGCGGTTTCTGTCGGATCGATAGCGGGTTATAAATATATAGACGAAAACGGTGTCCCGTTTATCTCGCAGGCAAAGGAAAAGCGTCCTTCATTCTCTGAAAGCAGAAAACTTCCGTCAAAGGAGGAAAGCGAAGAGTCTGAGGAAAATGCTGAAGAAGCAGAAAACAGCAAAAACGATAATCTGACCGAACAGAGCCTTGTTAATGTTCATGCGAAGGGCGAGACACTTTCAACACAGGCAATTTACAGAAAAGTTCTTCCGTCAGTTGTAGGTGTTACATCTGTTTTCGAACAGCAGAGCCAGACCTTTGACTTCTGGGGATTCAGCTCAGATACAGTAACACAGGATGTTCCGGGCACAGGCACAGGAATCGTAATGTCGAAGGACGGATACATTCTTACAAACGCACATGTTATCTGCGACGAGGACCTTGGTGTTGCCAAGAAGATCACCATCAGACTTTCCGACGAAACGGAATACGATGCTGTAATAGTCGGCTATGACAGACAGACTGACCTTGCAGTTTTAAAGGCTGATTCAAAGGACGAAATGGTTCCTGCCGAGTTTGGCAGCTCGGAAAGCCTTAAAGTAGGCGATCCTGCACTTGCTATCGGCAATCCTCTCGGATTCGACCTTTTCGGTACACTTACAGCCGGATATATCTCAGGTCTCAACCGTGAGATCTCGGTAAACGATACAACAATGAAGCTTATCCAGACCGATGCGGCCATCAACAACGGTAACTCCGGCGGTCCGCTTATCAATCAGTACGGTCAGGTAATAGGCATCAACTCCATGAAGCTTTCATCTTCATATTCATCATCAACAGCTACTATTGAAGGTCTTGGTTTTGCTATCCCGATAGACGACGCCAAGAAGATCATAGACGATCTGACAGCTCACGGCTATGTTACAGGCCGTCCTCAGCTCGGTATCACATACAAGGACCTTTCAAGAAGCGGATCTGCTTATCAGGGCAGAGGTGCATCAGGTACCAGCGGCGTACAGGTGGTAGGCGTCAATGAAAACGGTCCGGCAGACAAGGCGGGCATCAGGGCAGGAGATATAATCGTCGGAGCAGACGGTGAACTTGTATCCTGCGCTGATGATCTTAAAGCTGCGCTTAAGGACAAAAATGCCGGCGACACCATCAGGCTTACTGTTGTAAGAAACAGAAACTACTACGACGTTGATGTTACACTTGAAGATCTTAAACCTGATACTTCAAAAGAAAAGCAGGGCAGCTTACAGTGACCAGTTTAATTCCATAAAATAAAAAATTGAACGCGGGAAATCCTGCGTTCACTAAAAAAACGGCGGTACTTCATAGTGCCGCCGTTTTTTTGAAGCGCTGATTTGTTAGTAGATCAGCGCTCCTTTCATAATGTACTGTTTTATTCGCAGATCAGTGCAGGGGGGCGGGGCGAAGCCCCGCGATTTTCCCCTCAGGAAATACGGCGAAACCGTATTTCCGGTTTGATCAGTGTTTCCTTAATTGTTTTTTCTGTAGTTCCTTGTTGAAAGGAAACAGGTGAGCATTACGGTAAAATCGAGAACAATGAGCCAGATAAGAACCAGTGTCCGCTTGGTGTATACATATTCCTTTGAGACTATGCTGATAAGTACGTGGCTGTCGTCAAAATATTCGTAGAATACAAACGAAGGATCCTGTGCATAGCGGAATGAGAAATATCCTTCATGATTTTTGAATTTTTCAGCCGGTATTATACATTCCGAACCGATGAGTTTTTCGTTGCCGTGGGCTGTGAATCTGCCTGTCGCTGTATTCACCATTGCAGTGATCCTGTTTCCGAACGACGGGCTCCTGCGAAGTGTAAGGGAAGCGTTTGCGTATTCCGATATCTCATCAAGTGCTGCACTGGAGAAAACGGCGATTATAAGTCCGTTTTCATTTCTGCGTGAAACTGCCGTCTGGAAAACGGTGCGTCCGTTTGTTTCATCAGTTACAGTCTGGCAGTAATTTTTCTCCGTAAATCCGTCCCTGAAACGTTCGTCAGCATATACCGTCTTCGATTCCGGCGTAGTGGTGAAGATAACAAGTCCGCTTCTGTCCGTGATCATTATTTCGTCGGCTCCCGACGCTATTCGCAGTTCTTCGGAAGTCATATCTTCGATCAGAGTCTTTGGCAGCTGTGCGATAAGTATCGAAAGCGCCTGAGTCCTCAGTTCGTATTCGCTGCACAGCTCAGATCTCATGCGGTCATATTCACTGCGGTCATCTTTTATATTCATTATAAGTGTGTTCAGATGATCTGACGCCGCATCGGCAGCCATATGCTTTTCAACGACACCTATTGAATAGAACGCGATGTATATGATTATCGCTGAGATTATGACCGGAGCGATGAGTATTCTGTAGAGTGAAAATTTACTCATGATCTGTTACCGGACTGCCGGCAGTCATCAGGAAGAGTGATGCCGGACATTTCGTTGTACTGGCGGTACAGCTTCTGAACGCCGTTTTCGAGGAAATAGTAGTGAAAAACATAGGGGATGAGCAGCACAAGGAGCAGTCCCATGAGAATGGCGTAAGTGATGTTCTGTGTGCAGGCGAGGATACCTATTGTAATAAAGAGCATCAGGGCGAAAAGTGCCATAACGATGAGATGCATATGTCTTTCGTGCTGCATGAAAGCTATCTGCTTTAAGTGTTCTTCCTTAAGGGCACTGATCTTTTCCGGATCTTTTTCCGCAAGGATCCGGTCAGCATAGGCAAGGTATGCTGTAAGATATTTTCTCATGACTATCCTCCTCATTGTAATGTTTTATTGATGCAATGATCTGATCACAGTAACAGCGTCTGCTGCCGGACACGGAGTTTCGCTGCGAACATCAGCACAGCTTAACTGATCTGAGCTTCCTTGTATCAGGCAACAGCTGTGAAAGCAGTAAAACCGAGCAGAGTGAGTACAGTGATTATTGCTGCTGCAAGAAGGACTCCGCAGCTTATTGCGACGATGCTCTTTTTAAAGTCGAGGTCGAGAAGACTTGCAGCGAGAGTTCCTGTCCATGCACCTGTTCCCGGAAGCGGGATGCCTACGAAAAGCATAAGTGCCCAGAACATACCCTTTCCAGCTTTAGCCTTGAGCTTTTCACCGCCGTGATGTCCTTTCTTAAGACACCAGCTGAAGAACTTGCCGATCACCGGCTTGTCAGCGCCCCATTCAAGCACACGGCGTGCAAAGAAAAAGATGAAAGGAACCGGTACTATGTTGCCGATCATACATAACAGTACAGCAGTTTTCCAGTCCACGCCCATAGCAACACCTGCAGGTATTCCTGCACGAAGCTCAACGAGCGGTACCATTGAAATAAGAAATGTGAGTATGTATTCTTTCATAGAAGCCTCCTGAAATATTATTATTCGTTTATAGTCCGTTATAATCAATTATAGTACACCCATGGTCTGTTGTCAATGAAAATGCGCATTAAACGAAGTACCGCATATGCATGGGGGTGCATATGCGGTACCGTTTGATGAAAATATAGGGGAAATGAAAAAAGTATAAAACCATGAATCACTTCAGGGTTTCATTTAAGAAATAGTTAGGTTAAAACCGAGTTAAACGACCTACATTTATATTATATCGTTTAATATGCATCAAGTCAATAGAATGAGCGCAAAAAAAGGGCTTCAGAGGCTTGAATTTTTCATATTTGTTTATATCGCTTTTGTGAAGCTTAAATTGTGAAATTAAATGTACTCGTTTCACAAACTGTGTATAAATTAATATAAAACAATAAACCATCGCTTTCGCGATGGTTTATTGCAAGGAAATATATGAGAAAAACACGATTTAATAAGAAACTTTCAATTTTACAAAATAATAAGCAAGCCACATCAAGTAACTTGCCCCTATTTAATGAGTTGGGGCGGAAGGATTTGAACCCTCGAATGGTGGAGTCAGAGTCCACTGCCTTACCACTTGGCGACGCCCCATTATATTCTGTCCTCAGCGTTTTTCTTATCTCGCCTGACGACTATTTAATTATATCACAGCGGAAGATCAGTGTCAACACTTTTTTTTCTGAATTCAGAGGTTTGTGAAAACTGTATACCGGTTTCCTCAAACAGGATGAATTTTAATACACAACCAACATGAAAATCCTGGCTTCAGGCATTGCATCACTCTGAAACAGTGTAATATACTATGGAAACGCTGATTTATTCATAAATCAGCGTGGGGGCGGGGCGAAGCCCCGCAAATCCCACCTCCGGAAATCCGGCAAAGCCGGATTTCCGATTTGATCAGTGTTTCCTTGAAAAATCATTTGTGGATTTTTCTCCGGAAATATAGTATAATAAAATAGTGTGCTGTCACCGACGCACACTGACTCTTTTGAAAGGGGATGTTCCTTTTTGGATACTTCAGTAATAATAGTAGCCGCGGGTAACTCAACAAGGATGCAGGGAACTGACAAGCAAATTGCCGAGGTTGGCGGGATGCCTGTTATCGTTCGTTCAATGCTGGCGTTTGAAAAGTGCGAAAGCGTTGCCGAGATAGTCGTTGTCACCCGTGAGGATATAATCGAAAAGATAAAGTCGCTTGCGGCAGAGTATGGTGTAAGCAAGCTGAAAAATGTTGTAAAGGGCGGAAAGACGCGTCAGGAAAGCGTTATAAACGGCCTTCACGCCGTCTCGGATTCAACTCAGATGATCGCCGTTCATGACGGTGCGCGTCCGCTGGTGGAGCCGGAACACATCGAAAGGACTATAAAGGATGCAAGGGTGTTCGGCGGGGCCGTGCTCGGCGTTCCTGTCAAGGATACCATTAAGGTGGTGGACGGCGGACTTATCATGGATACACCGCCGCGCTCGTCACTGTATATCACTCAGACACCGCAGGTGTTCAAACGCTCGCTCTACAACCGCGGAGTTGAGTTTGCCACGAGAAACTTCCTCGATTTCACTGACGACTGTCAGATGGCGGAAGCGGTCGGTGCAAAGGTATGCATGACCACAGGCGACTACAGAAACATAAAAATAACCACACCTGAGGATATTGCCGTTGCAGAGGCGATACTCGGTGCGAACGGAGGTAAATAAATGTTCAGAACAGGACACGGTTACGATGTACACAAACTTGTCGAA
The DNA here is from genome assembly GCA_902789705.1 of uncultured Ruminococcus sp. Classification (GTDB taxonomy): domain Bacteria; phylum Bacillota; class Clostridia; order Oscillospirales; family Ruminococcaceae; genus HUN007. The sequence continues at coordinate 4,212 of CADAPI010000068.1, read as the reverse complement.
GGCAGAGACCTTATCATAGGCGGCGTTAAGATACCGCACGAAAAAGGACTTTTAGGCCATTCCGATGCTGATGTGCTTCTGCATGCGGTAATGGATTCGCTTCTCGGTGCGGCTGCCCTCGGTGATATCGGAAAGCATTTTCCGGACACCGACGAAAGATTTAAAGGTGCTGACAGTATGAAGCTCCTTGAACACGTGGCACATCTGATAAATGAAAAGGGCTATAAGATCGGAAATATCGATGCCACTGTTATCGCTCAGGCGCCGAAACTCGCTCCGTACATCGAAACCATGCGGAACAATATAGCACGTGCTGCCGGCTGCGATATCGATGCGGTCAACGTAAAGGCTACCACCGAGGAACATCTGGGATTCACAGGCGAAAAACTTGGCATTTCTGCTCATTCAGTATGCCTTATTTCAAAGTAATAGGTGAATTTCTGAAAATCTCTTTTAAAATCAAAAAAAATTTTAAAAAAGTAGTGCAGTCGGATTCGATTTGTGGTATAATATATTCTGATGTGTATCGTAGCGGTATAAACGTGCGGTGCACAAGGCAAATTAATTAAATAAAGAAAGAGGTCGTTTAAAATGTCAAAGATTGATTTAACAAAGTATGGCATCACAGGCACAACGGAGATCGTTTATAATCCTTCTTACGAAGTTCTTTTCGAAGAAGAAACAAAGGCTTCCAACACAGGTTACGAAGTTGGACAGAATACAGAACTCAACGCTGTAAATGTAATGACAGGTATCTATACAGGACGTTCACCTAAAGACAAGTACATCGTTGAAGATGCTAACTCAAAGGATACAGTATGGTGGGATTCAAAGGAATATCCTAATGATAACCACAAGATGTCAGAAAGCACATGGGCTGCTGTAAAGGACATCGCAAAGAAGGAACTCTCAAACAAGAGACTCTTCGTTGTTGATGCTTTCTGCGGTGCAAACAAGGACACAAGAATGGCTGTTCGTTTCATCGTTGAAGTTGCTTGGCAGGCTCACTTCGTTAAGAACATGTTCATCGTTCCTACAGAAGAAGAACTCAAGAACTTTGAACCTGACTTCGTAGTATACAACGCTTCAAAGGCTAAGGTTGAAAACTTCAAGGAACTCGGAATCAACTCTGAAACATGTGTAGCTTTCAACATCACAAGCAAGGAACAGGTTATCATCAATACATGGTACGGCGGTGAAATGAAGAAGGGTATGTTCTCAATGATGAACTACTACCTCCCGCTCAAGGGCATCGCTTCAATGCACTGCTCAGCTAACACAGACATGGAAGGCAAGAACACAGCAGTATTCTTCGGTCTTTCAGGTACAGGTAAGACAACACTTTCTACAGATCCTAAGAGACTCCTCATCGGCGATGACGAACACGGCTGGGACGACAACGGCGTATTCAACTTCGAAGGCGGCTGCTATGCTAAGGTTATCGGCCTCGACAAGGAATCTGAACCTGACATCTACAACGCTATCAAGAGAAATGCTCTTCTCGAAAACGTAACAGTAGACAAGGACGGCAAGATCGACTTCGACGACAAGAGCGTTACAGAAAACACTCGTGTATCTTACCCGATCAGCCACATCAACAACATTGTTAAGCCAATCTCTGCAGCTCCTGCAGCTAACAATGTAATCTTCCTCTCAGCTGATGCTTTCGGTGTACTCCCTCCAGTATCTATCCTCACACCAGAACAGACTCAGTACTACTTCCTCTCAGGCTTCACAGCTAAGCTCGCTGGTACAGAACGTGGTATCACAGAACCAACTCCAACATTCTCAGCTTGCTTCGGTCAGGCATTCCTCGAACTCCACCCAACAAAGTATGCTGAAGAGCTCGTTAAGAAGATGCAGAAGAGCGGCGCTAAGGCTTACCTCGTAAACACAGGCTGGAACGGCACAGGCAAGAGAATCACAATCAAGGATACACGTGGTATCATCGACGCTATCCTCAGCGGTGACATCAACAAGGCTCCTACAAAGAAGATCCCTATGTTCGACTTCGAAGTTCCAACAGAACTCCCGGGCGTTGACAAGAACATCCTCGACCCAAGAGATACATACGCTGATGCTTCTGAATGGGAAAAGAAGGCTAAGGATCTTGCTGAAAGATTCAACAAGAACTTTGTTAAGTACACAACAAACGAAGCTGGTAAGGCTCTCGTTGCTGCTGGTCCAAAGGCTTGATTTTAGCAGAACTTATTTAAGCATAGCTTAATAAATATAAAGTGTGGTTCCGGTCCGTCCGAAACCACACTTTTTTTAATGTACCGGCCGCCGGCCGGTACTATTGAAAAAGGGCTGCGTCCACAGCCCTTCTTTTTATATTTGTTATAAGATTTGTCCGCCGGAGTGCAGGGGGATAAGTTTGTCACCCATTATCTCTTTCATCAGTTCAAATGCAGGTATTCCGGTACAGTGGCCGCTGTAGAATACGGTTTTCATCTCCGAAAGTTCATGAGCAGTTTCGAGAATGACAGCTTTTTCTTCTTCAGTGTGTTCGCCGTCTTTTTTCATCATATGAAATCCACTGATGACGTAATCAGGATCGGTACCGAAAATCTCTCTGAAGCGGTCAAGAATATTGAGAATACCGTTATGGGCACAGCCGGATAAAAGCCAGGTCTTGCTGTTTTCGCGGATGACAAGGCACTGTTCATGTGTGAAATCGTCAGGGCATTTCATGCCGCCCTTAATGCATAAAAGCTTTCTGTTGCCCTGCGGATAGCATCTTCTGCCGGTTATATCTGAAAACAGAAACAGTTCATCGTCGATCAGCATATCTCCGTCGATCATGCGGACATTCGGCAAAGATGTAATTGCCTCATCGATACCGATATAACGTTCACCGTTGAAATGCGGCTCGGCCGCTTTTTTCTGCATTATGATCTGTGCTTTATTATTGATCTCTGAAAACGGAAGTATTCCGCCGGAATGATCGTAATGGCCGTGGCTCAGGATGACGGTATCAACTTCGCTGAGATCTGTGCCGAGTTTTTCAGCGTTATGTAACAGCGCGTCAGTCTGTCCTGTATCAAGCAGCAGTTTGTGTTTTTCAGTTTCGATGTAAATACACAGACCGTGTTCGGCCGTAAAACATTCATTTTCAGCTGTATTTTCAACAAGCGTAATTATCTTCATCAGTGGTTACCGCAGCTGTGGCCGCCGCATTTGTGTTCACCGCATGAATGTCCTTCACCGTGTTCATGACCGTGGTGATCACATGTCGGATTGCTGTTCTGTGCGAGTGTGTTTGTGAGGAAAGATGCAACAACATCATCTGCACTTCCTGTGTTGCCGCCGTAGAGTGTGATGCCTGCTTCCTGCATTGCCATCTGTGCGCCACCGCCGATACCTCCGCAGATAAGTACATCCACTCCGGCACTCTTAAGAAATCCGGCAAGAGCACCGTGTCCTGCTCCGTTTGTGCCTGTTACCTGTTCATTGATTATTTTTCCGTCAGCAATATCGTAAAGTTTGAACTGTTCAGTTCTTCCGAAATGCTGAAATATCTGTCCGTTTTCATATGTTACTGCGATCCTCATGATCATGCTTCCTTTCTGTGCAATCTCTTCTGAGATTTTGTTGTCAAGAATATAGTTTCCGCCTGAAATGACGATGCGTTTGCCTTCGACCAAAGCTGCAGCGAGTTTTTTTCTTGCACTGTCGTAAATCGCCGTGACAGTCGTCCTTGCAACATTCATATCAGCAGCACACTGTTCCTGCGTTTTCGACTGATGATCGATTATCCTTATAGTTTCGAATTCATCGAGTGTCATAATTATCGTATCGTTTGCGTTGTCATGGTCCGGTGCGAAACTCCAGTAATCCGGATAACAACAAATACGGCGCGATTTCTGCGGTCTTGGCATAGATGATGCATCTCCTTTCTGACTTATGTCAATTATATCATTGTTTCTGACATATGTCAAGTTATAAAAATGTACCGACCGACGCCGGTACTATCGAACAGGGCTACATCCGCAGCCCTACATTTTTTATAAAGCCAAAGTGATAATTGCCATATAAGAAAATTACAAATTACATCTATCATTCATACAGAATACATGGTATAATTATAAAAAATACAAAATTGTTTTTTGCAAAGGAGAATTAATTACATGGTATTATCTATTATACTGCTTATGATCGTATTGCCGTTGTTATGTATTACAGCCTTAATGATAATGTTTGCGAAGCGTT
>CADAPI010000067.1:11639-26318 GCA_902789705.1 uncultured Ruminococcus sp. | reverse complement strand
TGGTTTACATCCGCGGCCGCGGTGTGGTTCTGAAGGAACTTAAGGTGCTCCGTGCGATGGAGGAAAACATAGCCGGTATCTACATTCCCGCAAAGCTCACGGCAGATGCAGTGAAAAAAGGCACATTCGAACTCGACAAAGTAAGAAGCCGCTGCCTCACCAGACCGCAGTTCGAACGCCTCCGCAAGCACGTAAAAGAACTGCTCGAAAAGATGGCAGCCGACCTTATCGACGGCGACGTAAGCGCACTGCCGCTGAAATACGATCCACAGAAAGATGTCTGCACATACTGCGACTACAAAGAAATCTGCGGAAACTACCCGCGTAAATACGAACGTCTGGTTCCGGATGACGTAAAGGAAATTGAAATGAATATACTCGGAGATGACACAACGGACGGGGAGGAGAAACGAGATGGGCTGGACTAAGGAACAGGAAACGGCGATAGATGCAAGGGGTTGTTCGCTGCTGGTGTCTGCGGCGGCGGGAAGCGGAAAGACGTCGGTACTGGTCGAACGTCTTGTACGTATTCTTTCGGACAGTGAAAACAGAGTGCCGGCGGACAGAATGATCGTTGTTACGTTTACCAAGGATGCTGCAGCGGAGATGAAGCAGCGTCTTACTGCGGCTCTGGCTGACATGATAGAAAAAGATCCGGAAAACCAGTGGCTGAGTGAGCAGCAGCTGCTTCTGCAGAGTGCTAAGATATCAACTATCCATTCTTTCTGCTTTGATCTTATACGCGACAATATCCACGAGCTGGAGCTTACGGGAAACTTCAGAATACTGGATGAGACTGAAGCGGGACTTATGGAAAGCAGGCTGATTTCGGATATAGTTACGGAAAGATATGAAACACATCCGGAAATGATGGAGTTTCTCTACGATCAGTTCTGCAGCAGGAACGATGCACCGATAGAGGAGATCATTAAGGAGATCTGGAAATTCGTAAGCTCAATACCTTACGGCACATCCTGGCTCGAAGATATCTGTAACGGATATTCCGCAGAAGGAAATACGGGGAAGATCTTTAAGGAAGAGTATTTAAGATATATCAGCGGAGCGGTGCGAAATGCCTGCGAACTTTCCGATGAATGTGTTGAACTTGCGGAGTCGGATGATATCGGCGAGAAGGCGCTTGATATCCTCAGAACGGAAAACGACACGATAAAAATGATATACCGCACCGTATCCGGAAAAGACGGGACTCCGGAGGAGCGTATAGGAGCATATGAGGAACCGGCCTTTGCCACCCTCAGAATGGCAAAAACGGTCTCGCCGGAAGCAAAGGACAGTATAAAGGATCTGCGTGACGGCTACAAGAAGATACTGAAAGACAAGCTCGTTTCCGCAAAGGAACTTATTGTTTGCGCTGATGAAGATATTGCAGTGCATTACCGCGTGCTTGAAGCTTTTACCGATATAATAAAGGAGCTCGACGAAAAGCTCTGGAAGAAGAAAGTCGAGAAAAGCAGCATAGGATTTTCAGATGCCGAGACACTTGCAGTAAAGCTCCTTTCAGTACAGGACGAAAACGGCGTTCCGGTAAAATCCGCACTTGCAAAAGAACTTTCGGAATGCTACAAAGTAATAATGATCGACGAGTTTCAGGACACGAACAACAATCAGGACCTTATTTTCCGTATGCTGTCCCACGGCGGTACTGCCGAACGTCCGGGTGATGACCTGTTCATGGTCGGTGACGTGAAGCAGTCCATTTACCGTTTCCGTCTTGCCAATCCGAAAATATTTATAAATACAATGGAAAACTCGGAGGATTATACTGAAAATAACGGCGGAAGAAATTCATGCATACGACTCAACCGCAATTTCAGAAGCTCCGAAGATGTTATAGAATTTGTAAACTTCATTTTCCGTTCAGTAATGAGCCGTGAAGTCGGCGAGATCGTCTATGACGACGGAGAAAAGCTTATAAAGGGTGCGGAATTTACGGAAAGAGACCGCCGTACCGTTGTGGCACTGAACGATACGGATGCTGATGAGCCGGTATCACAGGCGGAATATACAGCACGGAAAATAGCTTCCATGCTGAAAGATGGTACTCTTGTCGATGACAGAAAAGGCGGTACCAGACCGTGCACGAAAAGGGATTTCTGCATTCTTTTAAGACGAAAGAAGGATGCGGCGGATTACATCACAGCCCTTGCGAAATACGGTATAACGGCATACAGCGAGGAGACTGCCGGATATCTCAGTTCAAGGGAGATAAGCGTACTTCTGAATCTTCTGCGAATGACGGACAATCCGCTTATCGACACAGCTTTTGCGGCAGTTCTCATGTCTCCGCTTTTCATGTTCACCGACGATGAAATGATCTTACTGAGACTTGAAAACAGAAAGGATCATCTCTATAACTCTCTTAATGCAATTTATAAAGGAGAGAATAAGGAAGAGATACCGGAGGACATGAAGCTCAAAGTCATTCATGTTATGGATACGGTTTCAGAGTTAAGAATGCTTGCGGCTTCAAGAAGCCTTGTGGAGCTTATTCAGTACATATACGAAAGAACGGATTTCATATCGCTTGTGTACATGCTGGAGGACGGCGATAAAAAGCGTGCCAACCTTCGTGCGCTGCTTGAATATGCCCGAACATATCAGCAGGCTTCGGACGAGGGACTGAGCGGATTTATCAGATACATCGACCGCACGCTTGAAATGAAGGGCGACTTCAAACCGGGTCAGACGGCTTCCACATCTGAGGACGTTGTTGCCATCAGGACCATCCATAAATCCAAGGGCCTGGAATATCCATTTGTATTTCTGTGCGAGACTCAGGCACCGTTCAACAAGTCAGACAGTCTGAAGAAGATACAGATGAGTTTTGACAGCGGTGCAGGATTCAGACTCCAGAAAAGACGTGAATTCAGGCGCTATACAACGCTGCCTTTTGAGCTTATAAACATACGGAATACGCGTGATTCCGTGAGCGAGGAAATGAGACTTCTCTACGTTGCACTGACAAGAGCGAGAGAGCGGCTTTTCATCACGCTTGACACCGGAAAAGCTGCAAAGCAGAAGCTTGCGGTATATGCTGCCTCTGCACGCAAAGCTGGGAAGATAACATCTGATCTTGCATCAAGTGCAAACTGTATGGAAGACTGGCTGCTGATGGCTCTTGTCACACATCCTGACGGCAGAAAACTCAGGGAACTCAGCGGAAAGGATATGTTCTTTGTTTCCGACGATACATTTAAAGTGGAATTTGAAGATGCTGCTTCACTTCCTGACCTTTTGGAAGAAAACGACGCCGAAATGGAAGAAACGGAAGCAGATCCTGAGCTCACTGCAAAGATAGCAGAACGGTTCGCATCAGTAAAACAGGGAGGCACTCTTCTTCAGGCGAAGTTTGCGGTTTCGGACATTTCAAAGGATCATGAGAAATTCGGTATCGTCCTTAAGCGTCCGGCGTTTATGAAGGAACGTACCGGAATGACCGGTACCGAACGCGGTACTGCGATCCACAGTATTCTTGAACACGCTGATTTTAAGACTCTTGAAAAAGATCCGGAAGGTGAGATCAAGCGTGCCGCGGAAAAAGGATTTATCACCGCCAAGCAGGCTGAAGGCATTGATCCGGAATACATAAGAGCCTTTACTTCGTCTGAACTTTTCAGACGTGCTGTTTCGGCTGAACGTATGGAAAGGGAGCGGAAATTCCTTGTACGCCTCGGTGACCTCGGACTTGATGATGAGGCCTTTGAAAAGTTTAAGGACTCTGACAGTATGGTTCAGGGTATAGTGGACATGTACTTCGAGGAGGACGACGGTCTGGTACTTGTTGACTACAAGACCGATTATGTAACAGATATTTCGCAGCTTGTGGAAAACTATGCTCTGCAGCTGGAAGTATACCGTGCCGCTCTTGAAAAGATAGAAAACAAAAAAGTAAAGTGCGCCGTTATCTATTCGCTGAAACTTGGAAAATACGCGGAAATAATGAAGCGCTGATAAACAATACAGGGGAATATTATGGCTTACAAATACAAAGCATTTATAAGTTATCGTCATCTTGAACCGGATATGCAGGCTGCTGAAAAACTGCAGAAGCTTCTGGAAGCATACAGACCGCCGAAAAATCTCGGAAAGACAAAGGAAAACTGGCGTATATTCCGTGATGTATCGGAGCTCCAGTCGAGCAGTGACCTCAGTGAGGATATAGTAAACGCCATTGAGAATTCAGAATTTCTTATCGTAATATGTTCACCGGAATACAACGATTCAAAATGGTGTATGCAGGAACTTACACGGTTCCGTGAACTTCATGACAACACCAATAAAAATATCATCACCCTTCTTGTAAGCGGTGAACCTCATGAAGCTTTTCCTGAAGAACTGACCTATACGGAAATGACGACAACGGACGACAAGGGTGAGGAAGTTAAGGTAAAGGTCGAAGTAGAGCCGCTTGCGGCCAATATAAAGGCGGATTCACTGAAGGAATCCATGAAGAAGCTTGATACCGAGTATCTCCGTATAGCAGCTCCGCTTCTGGAATGCGATTTCAACGATCTGTACCAGCGTGAAAGACGCCGTGAGGCTGCCCGCCGAAGAAGAATCTTCGGTGTAGTATCAGGTGTGCTTTCGCTTATTACAGTTATCAGCGTTGCATCTGCTGTGACCATAAACGGCAAAAATGTTGAGATAAACAATCAGAATACGCAGATAAAGGAACAGAACGAGCAGATAGAGCAGAAAAACAAGGATCTTCTTGTAGAGAACGCAGGACATCTTGCTTCAGAATCTGAAAATCTTTTCAAGGAAAACAATCTTGTAAAGGCTGTGAAGAAGGCGGTTGAAGCCCTTCCTTCTGACGGTGAGGACAAACCGGTAATACCTGAGGCGGAATAATGAACAGGTAATGCCTAAACTTGCTCTTAAGCATGAATGTACAGTTGAAAAACTGTCGTTTATGGGTGAAGGAAAGGCAATAGTTTCGCAGGATGCTACCGGTCTGTACTTCTGGAATCCTGAGAGCGGTGAACTCATAAAGAAGATATCAGTTTCCGACGGCGAATTTGTTTCGGCTACAAACAGCAGCTCAAATGAGTTTACAGTACATTTCGATGCGTCAGCTGATACCACCGGGACTAAGTATACCTTTACAGGGCCTCCGAGCAGCACTATCGGAGAGACAAGTTCTGTATATAACATGATCTATACCGGATTTTCACATGATATTACTGACGAAGAACCTGGTTTCGGCGGTGACGTTTACCTTTATAATTCTGATAATACAGTATGGAGACTGGACGGAGCGACAGGCGAAGTTAAATGGAAAGCTGATGCCTCGGAAAATGTATATGAATACAATAAAACAGTTTTTGATGAAAAATATATTATCCGCATTTACCGCCAAAAAACAGTCATGCCTTCCGGACTGGAGATGGCGGGACGTGATTCCTATGCAGAACTCATTGACCGTGAGACCGGAAATATTATCGACACTGTAAAGGTAGCGGGTACGTCCGGAGACTCTTTCTCATTTGTGTTCAGCGATACTATTCTTGGAATACGTGACGGCGTGATGTACATTTTCTCGGATGAAGACGGAAAAATCTCAGCGTATGACATAAAAGATCACAGCCTGTCTCTGAAAAACGAGATCGTGGCGGATACATCAGACTGGGGCATCAGCAAAGCAAGAATGCAGTTTATAAAAGAAGAACCGGTGACAGCTGTCTGCAATATAAAGGCTTTACAGAATGACACTATTTTCACGCGGTATGATAAGGATATGAAAACACAGAAATGGCAGACGTCATTGCCGGAGAACTACAGTGAGGACGGAAAAATGTGTTTAATGCCGGCTGCTGATACCGGATATACACATGATGTGCTTGCAGTGTCCACGAACCTGTCACTTTCTTTCATCGATTATGAGACCGGTTCAGTTATAAAGTCGTTAAAATTTGATAATGAAGTGGCTTCAATGCTATTCAGCCGCCGCGGATTTGCTATGATCATATTTGAAAGCGGCGAGGAATATCTGATATCTTTATCTAACTACACCTCCGGCAATGCTGCTTCAGAGGCCATTTACAGAGTGCAGGATATTAATACTTCCGTACTACTCTGCAGTTACAGCCGCGGAAAATATGTTACTTCAGCAGACTACTCCAATACGGCGTATATACGTTATTCAGAGCAGAACCCTGCGTTTAGAGATATAAACACAGGCGAGTATATGTATTCAAAAGATGTGCTTGCTGCCGATGAAACCGGCACATATGCTGCAGTTGTATCAAAATATTATCCTGAAGGAAAATATTCTTCCGGAACTGAGACGGTAAATCATCTTTTTGTTTACTGCACTTCCGATAACGGTACGCTGACTGAAGTAAAGGATCTTGAAGGATACAAGATAATCGGCGCCGCATTTGCCGGAACTGAAAAGCTTGTGGTATCTGCTCTTGAGAAGGACAGTTCCGCATACAAAGATGAATTTTATATCATTGACGTTAAAACCGGAAAGGCGGAAAAGATCCCGGATGCTATCCCGTCAGACAGCAGTGAGGCAAAACTTATTCCTTCCGGAAACGGAGTGTTCTATCTGTCCGATATTAAGAGAAATATCACCTTCATTACTGCTGATGGTAAAGCATCATCATGGGAGAAGAAGGCTGAAGGTACTGCCTATGAACGTAAGATCGCCGGCGGCATGTATGCCGTTAATGACACCAGAGCAGCACTCCTCGTCGAAGAGGGTGAGGACAGTGAAAAATCGATCGTGGTTTATTCATTTGATTCTGAAAAGAGCGTAAAGCTTGACTGCGATCTTTCATCTGATGAAGGACTTTCGGTGCAGCGTATTTTCTGGCAGAACAGCAGTACGGTTGGCGTATTCTTCAGCAACCGTACAGTCACCTTCTTTGATGCAGAAACAGGAAAGGCTGATGTGACTGTATCGCTTGTGGGAACAAGTCAGGAGCCGGTATCCGTTGTTCCGGTGACCGATGATAAATTTGCGGTTCTCTGCCGTGATTCACATATCTACGAGATGGATAAGGAAGGTTTCACAGGCAGAAGCTGCCGTCTTGAATTTGCCGATGATACTCAGAACGACATTCGTGAATACGACAGTGAAGACGCAGGCATGTTCGAAGTTATGCCTGGACCGGATGAGTTCCGAAAATATGTGGTATGGGATGATGACGAAGCGTGGCTCCTTGATACTGATCATTTTTCGGTCCGTTACAGGATAGATGACTTTGCTGCAGCCGGAGGGAATTCAGTTTTCATAACAGATGCAATATACAACAAGGCAGGAGTGTTCCCTGTTTATTCTACTGAGCAGCTTCTTGAAACTGCAGAAAATTTTCTGTCAGCACTCGGCAAAGGAATGAAAGGACAGGGAAATGAAGAATAACAAAACAAATACCAGTCGTTTTATATTTCTGCTGGCAGTCATATCGTTCCTTGTAGCAACAGTAGAAGGTGCTGTGTACTATGAAAAATATGCACCTTTTTTCAGGATCCTTCTTGTTCTGCAGAACAGCATAAATGCTTTCGGTTTCAAAGCGACGATAACTCTTAAAGACGCCTTTGCGTATATGAAGGATAACAATTCAGTATTCAGCATGATCATTGCCTATGCATACGGTATCGCAGTTTTCACTGCTCCGTACTGTACATTGTCTTTCATTTATAAATTTCTGGAACGTCTGCTCCAGTTTATCGTTTTTTTCCGCAGAAATAAAAACTGCCGCCACATTGTCGTGTTCGGATTCAACGATGATGTGCGTGCTATGCTGAAAAACGGCGTTTCAGACAGGAAAAAAACCTGCGTGCACATCGTTTCTGCCGAAAAGCTGAGCGGTGAGGAAATTTATGCTCTCAATAAGCAGGGCTATGTAGTTCACTGCGCTGATCTGCTTAAGGCTGATGAATCGGATATACCTTCACTTGTTTCGAAGATGTATCTTGAAAAGGCTGAAAACATTATACTTTTTGAAAAGTCATCGGTACGAAATTTTTCACTTCTGCAGCTGTTCCGTCTCACTGCGGATGACAGCGAATACAGAGTAATGCTTCCTCCGGGATCCAAGGTGTCATGCAGATGTGAGGAAGAAGGCATAAGCAGACTTATTTCATCTTACTACAACAGTACTTCAGGTTCCGAAGCCTGCTTTGATCTTGAGATAATAGGCCTGCCGGAGATGCAGGTGCGCAAGATGTATTCAGACTGTCCGCTTCATACAGTATACAGAAACACGGATATTCCGCTTAAAGACTGGAATGTTCATCTTCTTGTTGCGGGACTTGGCAAACTCGGGGAAGAGGCAGTTATTCAGGCCATGAATCTCGGAGTTGTGCACGAGCAGAACCGTATAGTTATCGATGTCTTTGACAGCAGTATAGTGTCGAAAAAAGCAGTTTTTCTTAATCAGTTCAGCCGTGATGCATTTGACATAACAGATGGCCGTGTCGTATTGAAAAGCGATGTGGCTGACGGCGTCCTGGAGATAAATTTCTTCGAGCTTAATGTTTCGCATATAGATTTTTACGATGCTGTCCGTGAAAGATCGGAAAGGGAACAGTATACATATGCAGTGATAGCTCTTGAAGACACTGATCTTGCAGTAAACTGTGCAATACAGCTTGAAGAGATGTTTGCCGAGAAAAGTGTCAGAATTCCGATACTCATGCGTCTTGACAATGACCGGCGTCTCGCGGAATATATCGCTGACGAGAACGGTTCACTCACAGACGTGAGACTCATTGACGACAGAAGATCAGTTATCACACTTGACATGATAACAGGCCGTAACATAGACTGTATTGCAAAGGAATACAACCATTTCTACAACAGTATTGCCCTTCTCAGTGCAGGCGAATCAGGATCTGATGACGATTCTGCCGGAAATCCGGAAAAGGAATGGAACAAACTGAGGCTTTTCAGACGTTCTTCAAGCAAGGCTGCCGCATATCATGATGAAGTCAAGAATGACATAATTCCTGAGCTTGCCGCTGAAAACGGAACGGATCTTTCTGAAAAGCTTGAAGAGATCCTAGGAAGAAACGGTACACTGATGAAGTATAACGGATCAGCATGGCAGATGAACGGCTCAGAGGAGGAGCTTCTTGAAACAATGAAAAAAGACAGATTTGCCTATGACCTTGCTTCGCTTGAACACCGCCGCTGGTGCTGCTACATGGCTTCAGCAGGATGGAAAGCCGGTGAAAGAAGTGACAAATTCCGTCGGAATCCGTGTCTTGTGACTCAGCAGAAACTGATGGAGACAAGACCGGAAATGTGCAAGTACGATCTTATGTCACTTATGGCGCGTTACAGAAAGTATGCGCAGGGAAAGAAATAAGAAGACAGAAACAAATGAACTGATCTTTTCATAAATCAGAGTGGGGGCGGGGCGAAGCCCCGCAAATCCCACCTTCGGAAATCCGGCGAAGCCGGATTTCCGGTTTGATCAGTGTTTCCCTGAAATTGTATTATATTTGAATGCTTTTATGATGCAAATGCACATTCCAGTTTTCTGGAATGTGCATTTTTTGCTTTCTTTTTCTCTTTTTATATTCCAGCATTTGATTTATATGTCAGTCACTCGGAATGTAAACGCTTTCAGAAAATACGAAAAACGTACAAATTAAGTGATAATTCACAATACAACTCCACAAAATACGGTTATGTTGCAATAAAATGATGTTTCAAATAAGATGATTTTACTAATCTTTTGGTGTAACGGCAAATTAACGCATAAAATGTGTTGACAAGCAAGGAATGAATAAGTAAAATTAAGTACATAGAGCAAAGTATTAGTTATGACTAAATACATCTATGCCCGAAGTATGTCCGGGCATCTATTACGGACGTATTATAGCTTTAATGACGGCATAATAGCGTATTACGAATAATAATGCTTTGTCAAACCAATTTTTATATAAAATCAGGAGGAGAATATGGCAAGAAAATTTATTGCTATGCTTTCAGCATTTTTAATGCTGGGCACAATGACTGCGTGCGGTGCAGTTGACAGCGGAACAGGAAACGCAGGAACAGACACAAACACAAATGCAAACGCTGACTCAAAAACAGACAACAGCGCAAAGGACGACGCAGCTGCTGAATCAAAGGCTGATGATACTTCATCAGGCGGAAAGCAGACAGTTGGTATCGCAATGCCGACAAAGTCACTTGAACGATGGAACCGTGACGGTGAATATCTGAAGGATCAGTTTGAAGCAGCAGGCTACAACGTTGAGCTCAAGTATTCAGACGATGATCCTAACCAGCAGAACAACGATATCCAGGGAATGATCGCAGACAAGGTTGATCTTCTTCTTATTGCTGCTGTAAACGGAAACACACTTTCACAGACACTCAGTGATGCAAAGGACGAAGGCATTGAAGTAATTGCCTACGACCGTCTTATTATGAACACTGACGCAGTTGACTACTATGTATCTTTCGATAACTATACAGTAGGCAAGCTTCAGGGCGAATACGTAAAAAAAGAACTTGGTCTTGACAAGAACGCAGGTCCGTTCAATATCGAATTCACAGCCGGTGACCCTGCCGACAACAACGCACCTTACTTCTTCAACGGTGCCTATGAGACACTCAAGGAATTCATTGACGCAGGCAAGCTTACTATCCCTTCAGGCAAGGAAAAGTTCGAACAGGTAGCTACAGAAGGATGGTCAACAGATACAGCTCTTGAAAATATGCAGAACACACTTGCATCATACTACGCTGACGGAACACAGCTTGATGTTGCACTCTGCTCAAATGACTCAACAGCTCTCGGCGTTGCACAGGCTATCGCTTCTGACTACAGCGGATCAAACGCTCCTTTAGTAACAGGTCAGGACGGCGATATTGCAAACCTTAAGAATATTGTTGACGGAAAGCAGTCAATGACAGTTTACAAGAACGTAAGCGACGAAGCCGGTGTAACTCTTGAAGTATCAAAGGCAGTTCTTTCAGGACAGACACCTGATGCCAGCCTCGTAAGCTCACTTTCTGCTGAGGCTGCATACGACACAGAATCATACAACAACGGTAAAAAGGTAGTTCCTTCATACCTGCTTGTTCCGTATGTGATCACTAAGGATAACCTCGATCTTCTTGTTGACACAGGTCTTTACAAGTGGGACAGCGATCACAAGTATCTTGAATCAACAGCTTCAACAACCTGATCTAAGGAAACACTGATTAAATCAGCGTTTCCCTGAATAAGAATGCACTCTACGGAAAGGGCGGGCTTTGCCCCGCCTTTTCTTATGGGAGCGCTGATCTGTGAATCAGTGTTTCCCTGTATAAGCATGTAAAAAGGAGAGATATACTTGGCAGAATATATTCTCGAAATGAAAAACATAACAAAGGAGTTTCCTGGTGTTAAAGCTCTCGACAACGTAAATCTTCAGGTAAAGGCCGGTGAGATACACGCACTTGTAGGTGAGAACGGCGCCGGTAAATCGACTCTTATGAACGTTCTCAGCGGCACCTATCCGTACGGATCATATACCGGCGACATCGTGTACAACGGTGAAGTGTGCAGGTTCAGAACTCTGCACGACAGTGAGGAAAAGGGAATAGTTATCATACATCAGGAACTTGCGCTTATACCGGAACTGTCCATAGGCGAGAATATGTTTCTTGGAAATGAACGAAAGGGAGTTCTTGGTATAAACTGGGATGAGACATATCATCAGGCAGCCGAGCACATGCGTCAGGTTGGCCTTAAGGAAGAGGCCACGACTCTTATCAAGGATATCGGAACGGGTAAACAGCAGCTGGTCGAGATAGCCAAGGCACTCAGCAAAAACGTAAAGCTGCTTATCCTTGATGAGCCGACATCATCGCTCAATGAAGAAGATTCGAAGATGCTCCTTGATCTGCTTATCAGCTTCAGGGAAAAGGGAATGACTTCGATAATCATTTCCCACAAGCTCAACGAAATTTCCTATGTAGCTGACAAGATAACCGTTGTGCGTGACGGATCGACTATCGAGACCATCGACAACGAAGGACACAATATTGATGAGGCACGTATTATACGGGGAATGGTTGGACGTGAACTCAGTGACCGTTATCCTTCGCGCGAGCACAATATCAGCGATCAGATCGGAATGGAGGTAAACGGGTGGACGGTTTATCATCCTCTGTTTACTGAGAAAAAGGTTGTGGACAACGTTTCGTTCAACGTTCACCGCGGTGAGATAGTCGGATTTTCAGGACTGCAGGGTGCAGGACGAACAGAACTTGCCATGTCGGTATTCGGCAGATCCTACGGATCGAATATAAGCGGATCGCTGAAAATTGACGGCAAACCAAAGGAATTTAAAAATGTACGCGAGGCGATAGGCGCCGGACTTGCCTATGTAACGGAAGACAGAAAGGGCAACGGACTTATTCTCGCGGAAAGTATTGCGAAAAACACGACGATGGCCAGGCTCGAAAAGGTATGCAGCAGGGGCATCATCAACATTGATAAGGAAAATCAGGTGGCCGAGGAATACAAGGGGAAGATGCGTACCAAGGCACCTACCGTTCAGCAGGCGGTCGGAAATCTTTCAGGCGGAAACCAGCAGAAGGTCCTGCTCTCCAAATGGATGTTTGCCGATCCGGAGGTATTGATCCTCGATGAACCTACCAGAGGTATCGACGTAGGGGCGAAGTACGAGATCTACTGCATAATGAATGACCTGGTAGCGCAGGGAAAGTCAGTGGTAATGATATCATCGGAAATGCCGGAACTTCTTGGTATGTGTGACCGTATCTACGTAATGAACGAGGGAAGAATGGTTGCTGAAATGCCTGCATCGGAAGCTACGCAGGAAAAGATCATGTCAGCCATACTTCAGTCAGACAAAACGGATAAGACTGATGAATTAAACTCACTCAATGCAGACAAGCATTAATCCAATCAGCATTACGGGCCGCGGGACTTAGTCACGCACCCGTTCCTCCCGGCAGTGCCGGCTCTCCGGTGCTGCCGCCAGATCAATGTAATCGAAGGAGTAACTATGAACGTTAAAAATTTCATAAAAAAATACACGATGGTCATCGCACTCGTCGTAGTATTCATTTTCTTTTCTGTCTGGACAGAAGGAAAGCTTCTTGTTTCACAGAACATGTCAAATCTTCTGCTTCAGAACGCATACGTGCTCGTTATGGCCTGCGGTATGCTTCTGTGTATCCTGACCGGCGGTAACATCGACCTTTCAGTAGGTTCGACAGTCTGCCTTACCGGTGCGGTAGCCGCGCAGCTGATGGCCAAATACGATATGAACGCCTGGCTTGTTATCGGTATCTGCCTGCTGCTTTCAGTGCTGATAGGAATGTGGCAGGGGTTCTGGATAGGGTATATACACATACCGCCTTTTATCTGTACGCTGGCCGGAATGTTCTTATTCAGAGGTATAGGACGTGCGATACTGGAATCCAAAACAGTATCTATCAACAATGAAACATTTCTTAATATTTTTGCATCGTATATAAAAGTTCCGGGTCTGGATGACGGCAAGGTAAAATGGTCGGCATTCGCTGTAGGTATAATCATTGCATGCATACTTCCTGTTGTTACTTTTATAAGCCGTGCGAAGAAAAAGAAGAAGGGCTACAGACAGGCTTCAGCAGTTTCACAGTATGCAAAGGCAGGAGTTATCGATGCTCTGGTTATCGTGTATACATGGAAACTTGCTCATTACAAGGGTATTCCGGTAATGGCTCTCTGGGTACTCGCTATTGTATTCATCTACGCATTCATTACTTCAAAAACAGCCTTCGGACGTTATTTCTACGCTGTCGGCGGTAATGAAAAGGCTACAAAGCTTTCAGGTATCGACACAAACAAGGTTTACTTCATGGCATATACATCAATGTCACTTCTCGCAGGTCTTTCCGGACTTCTCATCGCAGCCCGTATCGGTTCCATCAACGGTGATACAGGTAACGCTTTCGAAATGGATGCTATCGGATCATGCTTTATCGGCGGTGCTTCGGCTTACGGCGGAAGCGGTTCCGTAGGCGGTGTGGTAGTCGGAGCTATTCTCCTTGGTGTTATCAACCAGGGTATGTCGATCAAGGGACTTGATAACAACTGGCAGTACGTAGTCAAAGGCGCTGTTCTTCTTTTAGCTGTTATCTTTGACGTAGTATCCAACAAGAAGACCGGCAAGGCCGGATAAGAAAGAGAGTTTTAAATTCTTCATCTTTCTGATTTTCAATAAAAAAAGAAAACGTTCGGAGTTTTTCTCTGAACGTTTTCTTTATGGAAACGCTGATTTATGCATAAATCAGCGTGAGGATCCGGGACGAAGCCCTGCAAATTCCATCTCCGGAAATCCGGAGAAGCCGGATTTCCGATTTAATCAGTGTTTCCTTATGTTTTATGATCAGTTTTCGGCTTTCATCTGTTTTTTCTTTTCGTACATGCGGCTGTCGGCGATCTGTTCGGCTTTTTCCGGATCACCGTCGGAAAGGTCGTATTCAGCCATACCGAATGCTATCATAAGAGGCACCGGTGAACTGCCGGATGCGTTGAATTTATCCTGTTCCTCGGTGAATTTCTTTATTCCGTTTTCATAGTCATTCATCTGGTTTTCACCGTCGAGTACGGCAAAAAATTCATCACCGCCCACGCGGAAACAGCGGCCGGAACTTCCGAAACTGCTGTTTATGATATCTGCTGCGGC
>CADAPI010000067.1:0-11605 GCA_902789705.1 uncultured Ruminococcus sp. | reverse complement strand
ATTCACGTCGAAATGGATGAAAATACATTTTCCGTCTTTCTTTTCACGAAGACTGTTCTCAAGCGCGCTGAAAGCGGCTCTGGAACCTATTCCTGTCAGGGTGTCTTCCATTGCAAGTTTTTTCATAAGTTCTGCCTGTCTGCTTGATACATGCATGTCAAAGAGCTTGCGGAATTCATAAACTGATATCATGAGTATGAATACAAACAGTCCGATCCTTGACATAAGCGGAGTATATGACGAATGAAGCACGTAAAAACGGAAAATATCAAGAAATGCGCATACAGCGACTGCCAGAAAGGCTGTTATAATGAGGCGTATGTTTTTGATTATGATCTGTTTTTTCTTAACAGCACTGAAAATAAGAAATGATATGGAGATTATTCCGAGAACGATGAGTGCATGTGTGAATACAAGAAAATCATTGTAATCAGCGACGTTAAGTATGGTAAGTGTGAATGAAACGATAAAATTAAGCAGTGTCAGAGCGATACCTGCATGGACAACCGGGCTTTTCTGGCTTTTTGTGAATGAAGCTGCGTAGACCCATACCGGAACAGGTATAAGTTCCATTGCTGCATAGTCCATTACTCTTATAAGAAGCGGATTCGGTGAAATAATGTGAAGTATTCTTATCTGGGAATGACACCACACGGTAAACAGTATTATGATAACGCCGAGGCATATTGATTCCGCCATATCTTTATTGGTACGAAGTGCGAAAATGCCGGCTGTAAAAAGAATGACACCTATCAGAAATGTTGCGGCACATATGAAGAATGCAGGCAGATTGGATTTAGCGAGTGCATTGATATATCCTGAAGAATCTTCAAGAGCCATTTCATAAAAACCGTCCCATCTGTCATCTACAAGTGAGACGATATCGATACGTATCTCCGTAGTCCCGGCTGGTATTGGCACAGTATGTATTATGTCACCGTAACGGTTACCGTAAATACTGCCTAATACCGGGTGAAACGAGTAAGTTATTTCTCCGTCGGCAAGGACGTCGAAAAATATGTTGTGGCTCCGGAAACAAAGCGACCGGCTGTCAGTATGCGGTGAGTCGAACCTGTAGAAAACCGAGCCTTCGTTTTTTTCATTATAGTTTATGTTTCCGCTCATTGAAACGGGTGAACCGTCGGCGTAATGCCAGGCGTCCATTATATCAAAAGCAGTGTTCTGTTTCCACTCGTTATGCTTTACCGCAAAAAGCAGCAGTATGATCATAAGCATGGCCGCCCCCGAAAACAGAACTGCGTATTTCTGATATCGCAGCACTTATTATCCCTCCAATAATCTTTATAACCGGACCGGTCAGTAAATATCGCCCCCTGATATGTACGACTGTGTACATAATGTGGTAAAGTTAATGACCGGTAAAAATGTTGCTTACTATAATAATATCATAATTTGCTCTTTTAATCAACTGAAAAACAATAATTTTGCATTGAAAAACCGTTTCCAAAATGATATAATCATAATGTTTAAATGCCCATGTGGGAAAACAGCAACGGAGGGAAATTTAATGGGAAAGATATACTGCCTTATTGGAAAGAGCGGGTCCGGAAAGGACACTGCTTTCAATGAACTTATGAATAAAAACATACCTGATCTGGAACGTGTGGTCACTTACACCACCAGACCTATACGAACAGGTGAGACCGACGGTGTGGAATATCATTTCGTTGATGAGGCAAGACTTCATGAACTGGAAAGTGCGGGGGAGGTCATCGAAAGGCGTACTTACCATACGGTTCACGGCGACTGGAACTATTTTACCTGTACTATTGACATATCAGGAAAGAAAGATCACATAATCATCTGTACGCCGGATGTTATCGACAAACTCTACGAAAAATACGACAGAAGTGACATAGTGGTATTTTACCTGGAAATGGATAACGGTGAACGCCTGAAGAGATGCATTGACCGTGAATCACGCCAGAAAGCGCCTGATTACAGCGAAGTATGCAGAAGATTCCTTGCCGATGAGGCGGATTTCTACAAGGGACGCTCGGAGAAATATGGAAATCTCCATCGTATAGATGCCTCACAGAATGTCGGAGAAGTCGTAAAATGTATTGAAAATCTGATTGACAAGTACCGCGTATAAGTGGTAAAATAAATAGTGTGTGTTAGTGAACACATAAAGTTTCACTGCATCGGTTACATCGCACCGCAGAAGATGTTTCCGAACACAAAGACTATTTTCAGGCTGCGGAGAAACGGAGTAAATTAATGGGACTTACATTAACTGAAAAGATCCTCAAAAATCATATCGTTGACGGTGAAATGATCAAGGGCAGCGAGATCGGTATCCGTATTGATCAGACACTTACACAGGACGCTACAGGAACAATGGCTTACCTCGAATTTGAAGCTATCGGTGTTCCTCGTGTAAAGACAGAACGTTCTGTTGCATATATCGACCACAATACTCTCCAGAACGGCTTTGAAAATGCTGATGACCACAGATTTATCGGAAGCGTAGCTAAGAAGCACGGCATTTATTTCTCAAGACCTGGTAACGGTATCTGCCATCAGGTACACCTCGAAAGATTCGGTATCCCAGGCAAGACTCTTATCGGTTCAGACAGCCACACACCAACAGGCGGCGGTATCGGTATGATTGCCATCGGTGCAGGCGGACTCGACGTTGCTGTTGCTATGGGCGGCGGCGCATACTACATCACATGCCCTAAGGTAGTTAAGGTTGAACTCACAGGTAAACTCAGCCCATGGGTTGCTGCCAAGGACGTTATCCTTGAAGTTCTCCGTATCATGTCTGTTAAGGGCGGCGTAGGCAAGGTCATCGAATACTGCGGCGAAGGTGTAAAGACACTTTCAGTTCCGGAAAGAGCTACAATCACAAACATGGGTGCTGAACTCGGCGCCACAACATCAATTTTCCCTTCAGATGAAGTTACAAAGCAGTTCCTCAGAGCACAGGGCCGTGAAGAAGTATGGACTCCTCTTGCTGCTGATGAAGATGCTGTTTATGATGAAGAAATAAAGATCAACCTCTCAGAACTCGTACCTCTTGCAGCATGTCCTCACATGCCTGACAACGTTAAGAGTGTTAAGGAGATCGGCAACATCAAGATCGATCAGGTTTGTATCGGTTCATGCACAAACTCATCACTTCTCGACATGATGAAGGTTGCTCACATACTCAAGGGCAAGACAGTTCACCCTGACGTTTCACTTTCAATCGCTCCTGGTTCAAAGCAGGTGCTCAACATGCTCGCACAGAACGGTCTTCTTTCAATCATGATCGACGCAGGTGCAAGAATTCTCGAAAGTGCATGCGGTCCGTGTATCGGTATGGGTCAGTCACCTAACTCAAAGGGTATCTCACTCAGAACATTCAACAGAAACTTCCTCGGACGTTCAGGAACAAAGGACGGACAGATCTACCTCGTATCTCCTGAAATGGCTGCAATCTCAGCAATCACAGGTGTTCTCACAGATCCAAGAGACATCGGCGAAATGCCTGACTTCAAACTTCCTGAAAAGTTCGTTATCAACGACAACATGATCGTTCCTCCTGCTGATGAAAAGGATATGGACAGCGTTGAGATCCTCCGCGGACCAAACATCAAGCCTTATCCGGAAACAGCTCCGCTTGTTAAGGACATCAAGTGCAAGGTATCACTCAAGGTAGAGGACAACATCACTACAGACCACATCATGCCTGCAGGTGCAAAGATCCTTCCTCTCCGTTCAAATATTCCGGCTATTTCACAGCACTGCTTCACAGTATGCGATGAAAAGTTCCCTGAAAGAGCAAAGAGCCTCGGTCAGTCTATCATCGTTGGCGGTGCAAACTACGGTCAGGGTTCATCAAGAGAACACGCAGCTCTTGCTCCTCTCTACCTCGGAATCAAGGCAGTTCTCGTTAAGAGCTTTGCAAGAATCCACCGTGCTAACCTCATCAATGCCGGTATTCTTCCGCTCACATTCGTAAACGAAGCAGACTACGACAAGATAAATGAAGGCGACGATATCGAGATCATGAACGTTCGTGCAGACATCGAAGCTGACAAGACAGAACTCACAGTAGTAAACAAGACAACAGGTGCAAACATTCCTGTTCTCTGTGAACTCACAGGACGTACAAAGGACATCATCCTTGCCGGCGGTCTTCTCGACTACACAAGAGAAAACTTAAAGTAATTTACGTCTTACCGGGATTTTTTACTATCGTATTTTATCTGGTCATCGGGATCTGCACATTCATGATCCTGTGATCAGGTATTATAACTATTAATAACAAACAGGAGGATACTTCAATGGCAAAGATTCAGATGAAAACACCGCTTGTCGAGATGGACGGCGACGAAATGACAAGGATCCTCTGGCAGTGGATCAAGGATATTCTCATCCTTCCTTATGTAGATCTCAAGTCAGAGTATTATGACCTTGGTCTTAAGTACAGAAACGAGACAAACGACAAGGTTACAGTTGACAGTGCTGAGGCTACAAAGAAGTACGGCGTTGCTGTTAAGTGTGCAACGATCACACCAAACGCAGCAAGAATGACAGAATATGACCTCAAGGAAATGTGGAAGTCACCTAACGGTACTATCCGTGCGATCCTCGACGGTACAGTTTTCAGAACACCTATCCTTGTTAAGGGCGTTACACCTTACATTCCAACATGGACAGCTCCTATCACAATTGCCCGTCATGCATACGGCGATGTTTACAAGAACACTGAAATGCAGGTAAAGAAGGGCTCAAAGGCTGAACTCGTTGTTACAGATGCTGAAGGCAACGAAACAAGACAGGAGATCTTCACGTTCAAGGATACAGACGGTATCATCCAGGGACTTCACAACAAGGACAACAGTATCAGAGGCTTTGCAAGAGCATGCTTCAACTACGGTCTTGACCTTAAGCAGGACGTATGGTTTGCTTCAAAGGATACAATTTCAAAGAAGTATGACCACCGTTTCAAGGATATTTTCCAGGAAGTATTCGATGCAGAATACAAGGAAAAGTTTGAAGCAGCAGGAATCGAATACTTCTACACACTCATCGACGACGCTGTTGCACGTGTAATCCGTTCAAACGGCGGCTACATCTGGGCATGCAAGAACTATGACGGTGACGTTATGTCAGACATGGTTTCAACAGCTTACGGCAGCCTTGCAATGATGACTTCAGTACTCGTTTCACCAGACGGTATCTACGAATACGAAGCAGCACACGGTACAGTTCAGAGACACTACTACAAGTACCTCAAGGGCGAAACAACATCAACAAACTCTGTTGCTACTATCTTCGCATGGAGCGGTGCTCTCAGAAAGAGAGGAGAACTCGATAATACTCCTGAACTCTGCGCATTCGCTGACAAGCTTGAAAAGGCTACAATCCAGACAATCGAAGAAGGCGTAATGACAGGCGACCTCTACCTCATCTCAAAGCTTGAAAACAAGAAGAAGGTAGACTCTGAAGAATTCCTCAAGGAAATCGGCAAGAGACTCGACGCTATGGTTTGATAAGCTTCACAATTATTCTTTAAATACTTGAAAAAAAGACAGTTCCGTTTTGAATGGGACTGTCTTTTTTAGTGTCCCTAAAGTACCTAAATCACCGGAAATCATTGAAATGGCTGTCCCATTGTAGTATAATATGTTTTATCAGAATACGACAGTGTTCTTAAAACAATTGTGATGGGGGCATAAAACAATGAAAATGAAAAAAACACTTAGTCTGATCGCGGCAGTTGCGCTTTTAGCATCAATGACTTCATGTGGTCAGACAAACGATCCGCAGAATGGAAATTCTGCAGCAGAAACCGGGGCTGTCACTACAGTGGCAACTGCTGAAACCACGGCATCAGTATCTGAAACAACAGCTGTAACGTCTGAAGTCGTCGCAGAATCACAAACCGCAGCTGTTACTTCGGCAAAGAAGGAAGAAGCGGCAAAAAAATCAGATGAAACTCCAAAAACTCTTCCGAAAGCTTCAGAAAAGGTCGCTGAAGAAAAGCTGAGTGACTTTTTCAAGATCGATTCACTGCTTGCCGGATTCATAAAAACAGATGAATCCGATTCTGTTACAGTAAGCGGTTTTAATTATTACAGAGTTTTAGACGGCGAAAAGATATCTTCTATCGATGAACTTCAGAAGCTTATCAAAAACACGCTCTCAGGAAGTCTTGCATCAGAGAATATCGATCTCGTCAGTGAAATGTATGTCGAAAAAGACGGAAAACTTTATGCAAGAGAAGCGGGGAGAGGTTCTCTGTCTTTCGATCTCAGTCAGGGCGTAGTTCTTTCTGATGTTACTGACAGATCGTTTACAGTTACTCCTAACGAATACAGTACTCGTTACGGTACGGGTGTATTTAAATTTGCGGCCGAAGATAATGAATGGAAAATCTTATCATATGAAGTGCTGACCGGCGATAACGGAGAGACAGAAGATCAAAGCGGAGAAGCTGTTCAGAAGATGAATACTTTATCTGATCTTCTTGGATTATTCTCGGGTAGTGTAGGATATGATGATTCTGATAGTATTGAATCAGATGACAGAACATTCTACAGGGTGACTGATATTACAGGTTACGGAACAGTATCCGGCCTTAAGACCGCTGTCAATAATACATGTACAGGAGAGTTAAAAGATAAACTTCTTTCTGATATCGAAAATAACTTTATCGAAAAGGATGATACGCTTTACGTCTGGATCTTACCGGCAAGCTACTATATTTTCAGGACAGACGGAGGAGTCAGCATAACAGAAAAAAGTGATACTTCTTTCAAAGCAACTACTAATAATTCAGATGAACTTTACGGTCAGGGAACAGCTCATTTTGTTCTTGAAGACGGTGAATGGCTCATTTCCGATTACAGCTTCAGTTAATAAAAACAGTATGCTAAGATACTCTTCTTAAAACAAGAGCAGCATATCCTGTGTCTTCGTATTTTACGTAAACAGGATATGCTGCTTTTGCTTAGTATTGCTGCACAGAGATGCATGTTCTTATAAACGTTAGATCACTCACTCCATATCTCAGTAGGTTCAGCTTCGTACACGAGTATCATAGCATCGTACATATCTTCCGGGGCGTAGTTCAGCTGATAGAATGGTTTTACAAGTCTGATAACAAGGCTGTACTGTTCGCCGAGAGAGCCGGTTTTCATAGGATTGTGGATCTTTTCGTATACGGGATCGTTTTCCGGAACTGAACTGAAGTCGAGATAGCACATGTTGTCATCTGTGTACTTTACCTGATAGGCGAGGGGATCGTCAGAGCAGAATTTGTGAACTTCTCTGCCGTTTTTGCCCGGAAGATTGTCTTTGGTGATGTAGAAGTCAGTGCCGATAGCAAAATAACCGTCACCGAGTTCGTCGTGAAGGAATCTGCCGAGAAAAGTTACTGCTGAGGACTGGTTCTTGGTCATGTGACCGTTATGACACGCGAGCATGAGTCTGCTGTTATGGTTCTTTTCTTCATTTTCAAGTGCCCATAAGGTGTTGTCCTTCATACATGTATCGCGGTATTTATGTGAAAAACCTTTTTTCTCACGGAACTCCATGTAGTTTGTCAGCGCATCCAGGGCACGACGCGCTGCCGCAAATTTTTCTTTACCGGAAACCGCTTCGTAACTGCTCTGATTTTCGTCCATCTCTGCTGCTGTATCCGATATAAACGAAATTATCTTATCGTAATCTGCCTTGTTATACGCATCTTCCTCATTTCCGAACAGTTCATCGAGTTTTGAGGAAATTTCCGCTGCTTTTTCAGGAGAGACAAGAGCGTAGAAATTCTTTATAAGTTCGACAGTACACATATCATTCTGAATATCGGCACCGTAGATACGTACCTTGTCATTTTCAGAAGCCTTGTCATTATATTCACGCATCCATTTGATAAGTCCACACATCTCATCTGTGCGGTAAATACGGTATCCCAGCTTTCTGGTGATATCTTCGGCAGTACCTTCGCCGCCGTTTATGTATTCATTGGCAAGAGCACATCCGCCGAAGTCGCCTTCAAGAATGAGCCCGCGGACATTTGTGGTTTCAACAAGTGTTTTGAATACGGAAAGCTTCAGTTCCTGGAATTCCTTATTGCCGTGTGTGGCTTCTCCGAGCGCAATGATCCTTGCCTTGTCCGGTACAGTGAGAGATTCCACGGCTTTTACCGTGTTGCCGAAACTGTCTATCCTAGCCGGTCTGAAATGGCTTTGAGTAGCGCCGATTCCGGCACAGAGTGCGAGTGTGATCACTGATGTTATTATAAGTCCTGCTTTTTTCATTGTATTTTATCCTTTCAGTTATGTTTAAGTTTCAGTCGATAATCTTTACTGTAACATTAGTATACCATAAATCACGCTGCATGTCCTGTTTTTTAAATTACTTAACCTTACAATTCTGTAACCTTGCAGTATGATTGAAAACTAAGGAAACACTGATTAAATCGGAAATCCGGCTTCGCCGGATTTCCGGAGGTGGGATTTTGCGGGGCTTCGCCCCGACCCCCCACAGTGATTTATGAATAAATCAGCGTTTCCCTAAGTAAATACAGAATCAGTCGGAAATACGGGGCTGAAGTCCCGTGCCCAAACTGAAATCAGCGCTTTCCAAAATAAGAAAGACAGGGCAATAAAAAAAGCGAACGCTTTAATATGCGTTCGCTGTTTACTATTATCCGATATGCAGGGAGCAAACGTAGTTTGCGGATCTGCAAGGAATTATAATTTACAGTTTCGTTATTATCACCGCTGCAGCAATTACAGTACCTACTCCAAGAATAAATCCGAGGGTACATGTTGTGAAGGAAAATTTGTCGAAAACAAATTTCTTATTCCTTGAAAGCAGAACATGACACGGTTTGTCAGAACGGTAGAATTTGTCCTGCATGAAGCCTTCTTCGGGGAAAATGTTCGGATAAACCTCTCCGTCGATTTTGTACCAGGCGACGTTGAACCGGCTTCTCGGGCTTTTGTCGATGTGCGAAAACACAGCCTCGCGCTTCCTTGACGTTATCATGATCACAAAAAACACGCTGAGCATTATTATGGTTGCGGCATATGCCAGACCGATAAGTGCAATGGCGGCACCAACAAGATAGATCTTCGGAACACCAAGTACAAGGCACAGTACAACGATCACAGCAAGAATGAGCAGTATTTCCACGATGATCCCCCTATATCTCTGCAGTCAGTGCTGCGTATGTCAGTGCTTTTTTTCTATAAGTTTCAGAGATTCCTCATGAAGACGTGAATTCACTTTCATGAGTTCCGTTTCGATCCGGCTTGGTGCTTCGGAGTCCGGAAAAAGTGTTCTTATTCCCCGGATAAAACCGTGGATATAGATTATCATGCTTGTATAAAGTACTTCCACATCAGCAGATTCGGCACCCCTGGCATTTCTGTAGATGGTGTACTGCCTCTGAAGATATCTGGTCATGTCCTCTGTTATGGTGTGCTCTTTTACTGTTGTCATAATACCCCTCCGTGTTTCTGAATCATATCTCTCATGCCGGGAAACACTGCAATGTTTCCTTAGGAAAACGCTGATTTATTCATAAATCAGCGTGGGGTTCGGGGCGAAGCCCCGCAATCTCCCCGCCCAGCAATCCGGCGAAGCCGGATTGCTGGCTTAATCAGTGTTTCCTTAGCTATATATGTCATTATATCATTGATCTGATAAAAAAACAACTGTTTATTGCATAAAAAAAGTGCGTATCTTAAAAGGTACGCACTTTTTCTGTATGGTTCAGATTATAATTTGTTAAGATGACTTATCATTCATAAGATCACTTTCCCGGGAAACGGTAAACCGGATCCCGGGACCGTTCAGTGATTTCTTATAAACAGTGTTTTATGATAACTTGTTCTTGAGCTTGATAAGGTCGATGATAGAAATCTTTCCGTCACCGTTTAAGTCAGCGTTCTTAATGTTTTCTGACTTGATAGATGATGCTCCTATAAGGTGCTTCATAAGAACAGTAATGTCAGTTACATTTACTGAGCCGTTGCCGTCAGCGTCGCCTTCAACAGTATTTCCGCCGCTCTGACCGCCGTTATGAGTCGGTTCAGGAGAAGGACTCTGAACAGGCTTTGGAGACGGAGAAGGACTTGGAGAAGGACTTGGTGATGGAGAAGGTGAAGGACTTGGTGACGGGCTTGGAGAAGGCTGAGCCGACTGTGCTGCACCGACAGGGAAGATGTGTCCGATGAAGTTGTAGAACAGTGGTGTGCCTACAGAAGCGTCATGACCTGCACCCGGTACTTCAAACCAGATATTGTCCACACCGTTTTTGTCATAGAGTTCGTGATACTGCTTAGGGAATGTTCCAACGACAGAGTCGTTTGTACCTCCGCCTATCATAAGCAGGTAAGGTGCAGTAGCGAACTTGAATTCAGATTCAGTCATGCTTCCGCGGTGGTTGAGGAACATATCCTGTGCCGGTACGATACCAGGAGCAGGAGATGAAGCTGCAACGTAACCGATCTTGTCGCATGCCTTCATACCGATATAGAGTGACTCTCTTCCGCCCATTGAGAATCCGCAGATAGCTGTGTTTTCTCTGCCTTCAGCTACTGAATAGTGTTCAGCCATGTATGGCATAAGGCTTTCAGTGAGATCATAGAGGAAGTCATCATAACGGTCCATAGCATCCTGTGTGATGCCCTGCGCTCTGTCTGACTTTGGATCTGTATACATCTGTGTAAATACGATGATGAATGGCTTTGTTATACCTTTCTTGATGAAGTATGAAGCCATTTCGCAGATTCCCCAGCCTTTTGTAAGGTCGTCTTCGCCGCCCATTACGCCGTGATTTACGTAAAGAACAGGATATTTCTTACCTTCTGTGTAGCCTTCCGGAAGCCATACGTTTGCAGGCTTCTGTCTGTTTGCTTTCTTTGACTGGTATTTTATCTTTGTAAGCTTGCCTGAGTCAGTCTGCTTTGCCTCAGCAGGTACGTTTGAAGTAAAGTCGGCCTTTGCCTGTTTCTGAATATCAGAAAGACTGCCTGAGAATGCTGACGGCTGTGGGTTTGAATTTGTGTCAGGATTCTGCTGTCCGTTTGGATTCGGGTTTTGATTTACACCAGGATTCTGAGGGTTTGTCTGACCCGGATCCTGACCCCAAGGCATCTGACCCCAAGGCATTTGTCCCGGATCCTGTCCCTGACCCCAAGGCATCTGGCCCCAAGGCATTTGTCCCGGATCCTGTCCCTGTGTCGGATTAGTCTGTCCCTGTGTCGGATTTGTCTGACCCTGAGGAGTTTCTGTAATCGTGTTTCCGCTGCCGGTTTCACCGATAGTGAGTTTTGTTACGTTAGCCTTACCGCTGCTTTCCCATCCTTCAACGTTGAGTGCAACTTCTGTAAGGTTGCCGATGTTCCAGCCTGCAGCTGCCCATGCCTTGAAGTGATCTGATACTGTTATAGTACCTGATGTTCTCTTGGACTTACGAACGCTGAAGTACTGCTTGAATGTTTCGTTTGTACCGAGGATTGTAGGACCTGTGTGGTCGAGCTGGAAGATCTCGTATTCAGCACCGTCGATAGTAACTGTCTTACTTGCACCGTTAGGTGAAGGGCACCAGTTTACCCAGTCTTCGATGATGTAGTAT